>CAZIVK010000092.1:0-6186 GCA_964542515.1 uncultured Oscillospiraceae bacterium
CTGGTAATTGCTGTTATTGTATTGGTGTCCTCAATTGTCCTTGGGGCTTTTGCAATTTACGCCATGCAGCAGAGTACCTTTGGGGCACTTGAAGACACATTACTGGGAACAGTAAACGTTGCATCAAACGTCGTAAATTCAGATCTTGCAGTCCGTAGAGCTGACATATCATATGCCGCTGAAGAAATTGGCAAAATTGTCAGTAAGAGCCTGATGGACCTGAAGATTGATTCTATCAAAGAGGAAAAGGGTTATACAGACCTCTACCGTGCAGATGCTAATGGAATTGCCATAGTAAATGGTGAATCCGTTGATCTCTCGGGGGAGTATGTTTTCCAAAACAGTCGTGACACACTTGAGGCGTCTGTTGGTGATCTAACCGTTTCTGAGGACGGCTCCAGTATTTACCTAACATTTGCAGCGCCCCTTATCCAATTTGATGAGTTTGCCGGAATTGTTTTCTCCAGAATTGACGCCACATCCCTCAGCACACTTGTTCAGTCCATAAAGATTGGTGAAGGCGGAAGCACATATATTCTTGACGCCACCGGCAGGACCATAGCCCATAACAATATTGATCTTGTCTACGCCATGGATAACGTAATTGTTAACGCAGAAACAGACAAGTCACTTGTCCCCCTCGCAAAAACTGCACAAATGGCAATGTCCGGAAACACTAACCACTCCAAATATACATATAATGGTGTTGAAAAAATATCAGCCGGCGCCTTGATCCCAGGCACGAATGGTTGGAGTATTGTTGTAGCCGTTAATAGCGCTGAATTTACTGATGGGCTCACACAAAACGTACTTGTGACTGCTATCATTGCCGCTGCTCTTGTCATTATATCTCTATTTGTTGCCGCAATAGTTGCACGTACAATCACTAAGCCAATTATTGCACTTGAGTCATCCGTCAAAAAGATGTCAGAAGGTGACCTGAATATCAGCATAGTCTCCACCGGAAATGATGAGGTTTCACACCTCTCAAACTCACTGCGTATGATGCAGGCAAACCTCCGCATTTACGTTGATGAAATAAGAAGATGTCTCTCAGAACTTGCCAAGGGTAACCTTACCATAGAGTCTGACGCAGACTTCCAAGGTGACTTCTATGAAATCAAAACATCTCTTGACAACATAACACTCTCACTTAGAAGAAGCATGATGGACGTCAAGGAATCCGCTGATCATATTACTTCAAGCGCAGAGCAGGTTTCCGGTGGATCACAGATTCTTGCATCTGGTACTACTGAGCAGGCCTCCTCGATCCAAGAAATTTCCGCCATGCTTGGAGAAATTTCATCAGAAGCCGAGCAAACCGCTGAAAACTCCAAGGTTGCAGATGAAAAAACAAAAGTGGTTGGCATTGAAATTGAGGACTGTGATAGGGAAATGCAGCTCCTCGTTGGAGCAATGGACAACATTGCAACCTCCTCAAATGAAATCAACAAAATCATTAAAACCATTGAAGATATAGCCTTTCAGACCAATATTTTGGCACTCAACGCAGCAGTAGAGGCCGCTAGAGCTGGTGAATACGGTAAGGGCTTTGCAGTTGTTGCTGATGAGGTTAGAAACCTCGCATCCAAGAGCGCGGAGGCCGCTAAAAACACCACAGCTCTCATTGAGGGCACAGTTAACGCAGTTGACAACGGCACGCACATTGCGGACAAGGCCGCCGAATCACTCAAAGTTGCAGTAACAAACGTCAGGGAAATGGTCGTCCTTATTGACCAAATTTCAGACGCCGCAGTGCGCCAGGCAAGCTCGGTTGAGCAGGTCAACTCAGGTATTGAGCAGATCTCGGCCGTTGTACAGACCAACTCCGCCACAGCAGAGGAGAGCGCAGCATCAAGTGAGGAACTGATGAGCTACGCACAGGTACTACAAGGCGTTACTGAAATCTTTCGCTTCTAATTTTTCCAAAAATTAATTTGGCAGCTGCGTGGAATAAGATACCTCGCAGCTGCTATATTTTTCTCTTTATATACAGCATTCTTTGTGCTATACTTTATATTACTACTAACCATAATGGGGGAGAACCACTTTGCAGGTTACCAAAAACATCAGAAACTTTTCTATAGTTGCACATATTGACCACGGTAAGTCCACACTTGCGGACCGCCTACTGGAGCTCTGTCACACCGTTCAAAAGAGGGACATGTCAAGCCAAATCTTGGACAACATGGACCTTGAGCGTGAGCGTGGCATCACAATTAAAGCCCGTGCAGTAAAGCTGAACTACAGGGCAAATGACGGAAATGATTATATCCTAAACCTTATTGACACACCGGGGCATGTGGACTTTAACTATGAGGTGAGCCGCTCTCTTGCTGCGTGTGAAGGCGCAATCCTGGTTGTTGACGCCGCTCAGGGTATTGAGGCACAGACACTTGCCAACACCTATCTCGCCATAGACGCGGGACTTGAAGTGCTGCCCGTAATTAACAAAATAGACCTCATAGCAGCAGACCCTGAACGCACCATAAATGAAATTGAGGACGTCATAGGCATTCCGGCGGAGGATGCTCCAAAGATATCCGCAAAAAATAACATCAACGTGGAGAGTGTTCTTGAGTACATTGTTAAGAATGTCCCACCACCCCAGGGTGACCCGGACGCTCCACTGGCAGCTCTGATATTTGACAGCCAGTATGACTCCTACAAAGGCGTTATTGTTTATATAAGGGTATTTGATGGAGTCCTCCGGGCCGGTGACACCGTTAAAATGATGGCCGCAGGCGTAGAACACGAAGTTGTTGAGACTGGATACCTCCGTCCACTTGGGCTGGAAAAGTGCACAGAACTCGGCCCAGGTGAGGTCGGTTACTTTACTGCCTCAATTAAGAATGTCAAAAACACTCAGGTTGGTGACACCGTCACACACACCTCCAGGCCTACTGCTACCCCATTTCCGGGCTACCGGAAAGCACAGCCCATGGTCTTCTCCGGCATATACCCTGTGGATGGATCAAAGTTTCCGGATCTCAGGGATGCGCTGGAAAAGCTGAAACTCAATGATGCATCGCTCTCCTATGAGCCTGAGAGTTCCGTGGCACTTGGATTTGGTTTCCGCTGTGGCTTTTTGGGTCTGCTCCACATGGAGGTCATTCAGGAGCGGCTAGAACGGGAGTACAATCTGGACCTTATTACTACCGCACCCAGCGTTATCTTTAAAGTTTATTATACAGACGGTCACTTTGAAACAATAGATAACCCCCTCAACTATCCTGACTCAAACTATATAGACTACTCGGAGGAGCCCTTTGTTGCCGCCAATATCATCACACCCACGGACTACACCGGTAACATTATGGAGCTCTGTCAGCAGAGGCGCGGTGTCTTCATAGACATGAAGTATATTGATACAAACCGCGTTGAGCTACACTACCAGCTCCCACTAAATGAAATCATATATGACTTCTTTGATGCACTTAAATCCCGCACACGCGGCTATGCATCATTGGACTATGAGCTCATGGATTACCGCAAAAGTGATCTCGTAAAGCTTGATATCCTTTTAAATAATGAGGTTGTTGACGCACTCAGCTTCATTGTCCATAAGGACAAGGCCTATGAACGCGGACGTAGAATAGCGGAAAAACTCAAAGACAACATTCCCCGCCAAATGTTTGAAATACCAATCCAAGCCGCAATTGGAGGGAAAATCATAGCCCGTGAGACTGTCCGTGCTCTCCGTAAGGACGTCCTTGCCAAATGCTATGGAGGTGACATCACCCGCAAAAAGAAACTCCTTGAAAAGCAGAAGGAGGGCAAAAAGCGTATGAGGTCCCTCGGCATGGTGGACGTACCCCAGGAGGCATTTATGGCTGTCCTCAAGCTAGATGAATAGGAGCAGCATATGCTAGAAAATGTTGGACTCTACATCCATGTGCCCTTCTGTGATAGAAAATGTGATTACTGTGACTTCTACTCCTATCCGGGTTACAGTAATGACACATCACGTTATGCTGCGGCCCTCCGTACCCATCTCATGGAGACTGCCCCCCTTTTAAGGTCTGGTGTAAACACCATCTACTTTGGAGGGGGAACACCGGCACTTTTGGGGGTAACTGAGCTGCAAGCTATAATGAAACTCGTATATAAGGAGTTCAAAGTGTCCCAGAGCTCAGAGATAACCATAGAGCTAAACCCTGAGTCCACTGACAAAAAGCTGCTCACCAAACTAAACAGAGCCGGGTTTAACAGGCTCTCCCTTGGAGTACAGTCCTCTGTGGACTCGGAACTCCGGTTATTAGGTAGGCTACATAACTATGACCGTGCAAAGGAGGCCTTTGAGGCCGCCCGCAAAGCTAAGTTTGAAAACATAAGTGTGGATCTCATGTACGGTATAGGGGGTCAAACCCTTACAAGTTTTGAGCAGACGCTACATGAAATAATTACACTTGACCCAGAACACATATCCTGTTATGGTCTTAAAGTGGAGGAGGGTACACCCCTCTATAAAAGAAGAGCTACAGCGGACCTCCCCTCGGATGACACACAGGCGGATATGTATAACCTAGCCTGCAGTACATTGGCCGCAGCCGGTTACAAGCACTATGAAATATCCAACTGGGCAAAACCCGGCTACGAATCCCGGCACAACCTTAAGTACTGGAAGCTTGAGCAATACCTCGGTTTTGGCCCCTCCGCCCACTCGGACTACGGCGGTAGGAGGTACTCAAACATAAGCAACATAAACTCCTACATTGAGGGCATTGAGCAAAACGGCACTGTAATAGATGAAATAGAATCAATATCAGTTTCAGAACGGGCATATGAGTATATAATGTTGGGTCTGCGCATAAGTGAAGGCATAGACACACATGAGTATACCCAGCTCTTCTCACTACCTGCCGACCAAATAGAAGCAAAACTGCGCCGCTACGAGCAGGATGGCTTCGTAAGATATGACGGTAGGTGGAGTTTAACAGATTCAGGTTTTCTACTGTCAAACACAATATTAGCATCACTTTTGGGGTAAGTATTATGAAAAATAAAGATCTAAGGAATGGGTTGATCCGTACCGGCGTTGCCGCACTACTTGCAGCAGCAGTATTAATCGTCCCAAAGCTTTTGTCATCTACCTGGGTATCGACTGTATATAAGCCCATTGCACGTAGGGTAGGTGGAGGAATTGCACTGGTAACTGGACTTGTTCCCTTTTCGGTAGCAGAGCTACTTATCTACCAGGCTATAGTCGGAGTTCTTGCATACATAATCATAACAATTATCCGTATAATCCGTAAAAGAGACTCCGCATGGGGTCTTTTCAGAATGTTCTCAAAGCTGGCGTTGACAGCCGCATCACTCCTGTTTATATTTAATGTTCTGTGGGGTCTGACATACTACTCCCGTCCATTGGCGCAGGAGCTTGGGCTAGACGTTCAGAAGTACTCTCTAAATGCTCTCTACCTTACTGCTTCCGAATATGTAGAAGAACTCAACGCCTTAGCAGACAGTGTTCCGCGTAATGAGGCTGGAATATTCACAATAGAGAGTTTTTCAGATGCCGCAAATGATGCTGCAGACGGGTGGGAAAACCTTGTTAAGACCACACCCGCTTTTAAAGGAGCTATCTTCTCCAGACCAAAGTTTGTACTGGCAAGTAAAGGGATGTCATACACCGGAATTACCGGTATATTTATACCATTTACATATGAACCAAATGTAAATTCCGCAGTCCCGGACTCGGGTCTACCCTTTACCATGTCCCACGAGCTGGCACATGCCGCTGGTGTAGGGCCGGAAAAGGAGGCAAACTTTGCAGCTTTCCTGGCTTGCAGGGAAAACTCAAACCCACAGTTCCGCTACTCAGGGTATCTGGCCGCATTTATTTACACTTACAATGCTCTAGTGAAGGATGACAAGTCCGCTGCCGCTGACCTCTGGTACAGTCTGGATGAATGCGTATTGATAGACCTTCAAGCCCGGTCAGAGTATTGGAAAAAGCATGAAGGGAACATAAAGACCACTGCCACCAACATAAACAACACCTACCTAATGGTAATGGCCCAGCCAGAAGGTGTAAAGAGTTATGGAATGGTTGTGGACCTCCTCATAGCGGACTATGTTTCCCGCAACGGTAACCCGGATGTTGTTTAAACAACCTACTTAAATTTAACTTAATATAGACTGAAATCACTGAACATCACAAATAGACAAAGAAATCAAACAAAG
>CAZIVK010000093.1:0-6066 GCA_964542515.1 uncultured Oscillospiraceae bacterium
TGGCTACACCGCATCCGGAGATGGCAAAACCAGATCCCACTGATAGGAAATACACAAACTTATAGAATCCAACAGCAGACAGTGTGGCGCACACAATTAAGATTACAGTTAAAGATGGAGGAAAGGCAATACCCCAAGCTTCGGAGAGACTCATTACTTGCCACCTCCGGTATAAAGATCTGTTATGTATTCTTTAAAACTTAGTTTACCGTAGTTATCGCCCACTAGATCATTTGTCAAAGTCCATTTGGAGAAGCGTATAATAGACTCTTTTCCGTTCTTCTTTAGTTTGTTTATAAAGGCAAGAATAGAGAACAACCATACGGGAGCTCGCTTTATTACAGGGGTTTAGCCAGCTGCTCTAAAAAACATAGAAACCATTTCCTCATAACTGTATGTTTCTGTTCCGCCCACATCGTAGCTTTTATTGGTGTCACTTAGGTGGAGGAGAATATAGTCTGCGAGGTCCGTAGTGTCTATGACATTGGCATAAACAGGTTTTTTACCCAGTAAGGTTACTTCACCTTTTTCAATCATAGGCATGAACACCTTGGCGATATCGTAAAAATATCCTGTTGGGCGATAGATGACATAGGGGATACCGCTCGTCTTAAGCTCTTCCTCAAACATGTACTTAGCATAGAGCATAGGTACGCTGTTATCACTATCCGCTTTTATGACTGAGATGTAGGCAAACTTCTTAACGCCGGCCTTCTTAGCTTCGTTCAACAGGTTTAAGTTTCCCTGGTAATCAATTTCATGGTTGGTGAGAGTAGCGGATGTGGAAGTTAAGCCCACTGTTGTTATCACAGCGTCCACACCGTCACATAGTCCAGAAAGTGTGGCTTGATCAGTCGCATCCACCTTTTTCGAGATGTATTTCCCCTCAATTTCTGGAATGATGCGTGTTACCAGATCAGCGGCTATAACATTGTGACCTCCATTTACCAGTGCTTTTAAAATATTACTACCCAGTTTCCCGTAAGCACCAACGAGCAAGATTGTCATTGACAGTTCCTCCTTCATAATTCACATGGAAATTATAAGTCATTGTTAAATAAAAGTCAATGACAATTATGTCAGTAGTCGCGCAACATTAGAAAACACAAAACAGACAAATATACCCATAGCGGTTGGAACAATGAATGATATTAAAGTCCACTTAAGGCTTTGCGTCTCCTTATGTATTGTCAGGCAAGTTGTGGAACAGGGCCAGTGCATCAGAGAAAAGAGCATGGTGCTTATAGCGGTGATCCAGGTCCAATTATTATCAACCAATAGCTGTCTCAGATCCCATAGGCTATCCATCTCCATAATGCTTCCTGATGCCATGTAGGCCATGATGATTATTGGTACTACAATTTCGTTTGCCGGAAAACCTAAAATAAAGGCTAAAAGAATAACGCCATCCAATCCAAGCAATTTGGCAAACGGGTCTAAAAAGTTTGAAGTGTGAGTAAGCAGTGTCATGTCTCCAAGTGAAACATTGGCCAGAATCCATATAAGAAGCCCGACCGGGGCTGCAACAACTACGGCTCTTCCAAGGACAAATAGAGTTCTGTCAAGGATAGACCGCACTATAACTTTTCCAAATTGAGGTTTGCGGTAGGGGGGAAGTTCAAGAGTAAATGAGGATGGGACGCCCTTCAACACTGTCTTTGATAGGACTTTTGAAATAACAAATGTTGTAAAAACACCTAGTACAATTAAGCCGGTGAGCAGAACTGCAGATAAAATGGACTCAAACCGGCCGGCAGCAGAGCCTACAAAGAACATAGTCAGTATTGCAATCAGGGTGGGAAATCTTCCGTTACAGGGGACAAAGTTGTTGGTAATCATGGCAATTAAACGCTCGCGGGGGGAGTCAATTATCCTGCACCCCACAATGCCAACTGCGTTACATCCAAACCCCATACACATAGTCAGTGCCTGTTTGCCGCAGGCACTGCACCATTTAAAGTACTTATCTAAGTTGAAAGCAACGCGCGGGAGATAACCCAGATCCTCCAGCAAAGTGAACAAAGGGAAAAATATTGCCATAGGAGGTAGCATTACAGATACGACCCATGCTAATACACGGTATACGCCGAGGACAAGCATACCATGAAGCCAATCCGGAGCCCCAAAATATTGAAACGCATCGGTGAGCCGGTCTTGAACCCAAAATAAGCCACCGGAAAGAAGCTGTGACGGGTAGTTGGCCCCAGTTATTGTCAGCCAGAAAACAGTGACAAGCAGGGCCACCATTATTGGAAATCCACTCCATTTACTTGTCAGTACCTTATCTATTTTTCTGTCTCTAGCGTTGTAATTGGATTTATCAAAATGGACTGTGTCAGAGCATATGTGTTCTGCGGCCAGAACAAGACTTGAAACAAGTTTATCGCGCAGTGTATCTTCAGATATACCACCGTCAAATATCATCTGTTTGGCTTTCCTTAATTCCGTATGTACCTCATCGTCATCTAGCAGGTTAAATCCTAGGTATTTATTGAGAGGGGATATAAGTGTTTCATCGTGATCAAGCAATCTAAGGGCGAGCCACCGCTTGTTTATCTTATTATCAACTTTTTTACTAAGCACAGGCTCCAAGTGGGCTATGGCATCTTCAATTGGTTTGAGGTACTGCACCTCATAAGAGGTCTTCTTACCCTCTCTACAGAGCAGGTGATCCACTGCCTCGAGAAGTCTGTTTAAGCTATCTTTCTTCCGCGCAACTGTACCGACTACAGGTACACCCAATATATGCGATATTTTATCCAAATCTATATTTATGTTTTTTCTTTTTGACTCATCCATAAGGTTTACACAGACCACAACTTTATCTGTTATCTCTAAAGTTTGAAGGACTAGATTAAAGTTGCGCTCCAAACAGGTTGCATCGCAGACAACTATTACAGCATCAGGGTCTCCAAAGCAAATGAAGTCCCGCGCCACCTCCTCTTCAGCCGAATGTGCCATAAGTGAATATGTACCGGGGATATCAACTAAAACATAAGTTGAATCCCCGTGATGACAAAGTCCTTGAGCATTTGTAACTGTTTTACCTGGCCAGTTACCGGTATGTTGATTGAGGCCTGTTAAGTTGTTAAAAACAGTACTTTTGCCGACGTTTGGATTACCTGCTACCGCAATAACCAGACCGGAATCAACTGTCATTGTTATCTCCCCCAAAATAGTGTATATTTACTATAACATTAGAAGAATCTTCAGACCTAAGTGCAATAACCGCACCTCTAATTAAGTAAGCAACGGGATCCCCTGAAGGGCTCTTTTGCAGGCATTCCACTTCAGTTCCTTCAATGAGACCAATGTCCTGCAATCTTCTTCTGATACTTCCGGTAGATAATAATGACTTTACTGTTGCTAATTGACCTTGATTTAAATCATTCAGTGAGTTTATAATATTCATGGACGATGACCCCCGCAATTTCCTTATGATATTATATGGAAAATACTTTAATATGTGAAATTGAATAGACTTATAACGAAGGGAGAAAAGATATGGGGCGTCCGTGTTGAGGAAGTCCAAGATCCACTCATGCAGATAATCCGCTGGCTTGATAAGATAGTTGATGAGCTTGCAAAAGGTAAATCCCTTGAGAAAATCTTACGGAGCTGAGTTAAGTAAAATAAGACCGGGTCCCTTTATTTTGAGGGATCCGGCCTTTTCGGATTAATTTGTATGGAAAAGTTTCGTTAAGAATGTTATTATTATAGTATGGCTTAATTATCACTGCGTATATAAACACCATGCATGTCATAGCCGCTGGGCTTCTGGTATATGCGGAGTCCAAACTCTGGAGCTACAGAGAAGATGTGGTCAAATATGTCAGCCTGGACGGATTCGTAGTTTACCCACCTTGTATCATTTGTAAAGCAATACACCTCCAAAGGTAGTCCATTCTCACCGGGTGCCAGTTGCCTAACCATAGTTGTCATCTCCTTGTGGATCAGTGGGTGGTTCAACAGGTAATTTTGAATGTAGACACGGAATGTCCCTATATTTGTTAAGTTACGTCCATTTACTTTTGACACGGTATTAATATTGTTTTCCCGATTATAGGACTCTATCTCTTTTTCCTTTTGCTCAATATAGTCGGTGAGGTAGTGGATCTTTTTAAAGCGCTCTATCATTTCCTCAGTACAAAATTGGACACTAACCGTGTCAATATATACGGAACGCTTAATTCTGCGCCCACCAATATCCTGCATACCTCTCCAGTTTTTGAATGAGTCTGAAACAAATGCGTAACTCGGGACCATGGTGATTGTTTTGTCCCAGTTTTGGACCTTTACTGTGCTCAGAGTGATGTCTATAACATCTCCGTCAGCGTTGTACTTTGGCATTTCAATCCAGTCCCCAATGCGGACCATATCGTTGGAGGCAAGCTGCACCCCTGCAACAAAGCCTAAAACAGAGTCCTTGAAGATGAGCATTAGTACTGCGGACAGGGCACCAAGACCGCTCAAGAGAAGTATGGGGTTCTTTTCTATAAGGATGGATATCAGCGCAATGCCGCCAACTATAAATATAACTATTTTTAGGATTTGGATAAAACCCTTTATGGGCCTTGCTTTTGAGACCTCATAACTCTGGTATATGTCATTTATTGAATTTAAAAGTGCATTTAATGCCACAAGGACAACTGCAATAATATAGAATAGAGCAACCTTTTCAATCCAAGCTTGGTATTCAGGAAAGGATGCCGCAGAAAAATATATGATAACGGCCGGTACAAGGTGGGAGAGTTTGTGAAATAGCTTTCGCTTTAAGAAAATACTACCCATTTTGAAATTACTTTTATTGATAAAATGTGTTAGTAGACGGAGTATTATCTTCTTGGTAATAAAGTTTGCAACCACACACATAACCGCTACTATTAGTATCCAAATAGCTGATGACAAAAAAACAAACATCTTTTCATCCAACTCATAATTTAACAGTAGGTCTTTGACAAATTCCATAATCCCGCTCCTCAAACAATATAATCTATAGTACTATAACTTATTTTGCCTAGCAAATCAAGCTAGCAAAACTAGCTTGGGGTAATATTAATTCAGTTCGTTTACAACAAAAAATACTTATAGGCACAGAAAGGAAAGAAGTTATGCGTTATTTTGATATACAGGCAGGAAATGACAGGATCTCTGCATCTCGCATTATTTTAGGAAGTACACATTTTGGAACAAGAATTTCAAAAGATGACAGCTACAACATTATTAATGAATTCGTGGAAAATGGAGGCACCACCATAGATACTGCCCGCGTTTACGGTGACTGGGCCAATACAGGAAATGCAGCCAGTGAACGCACTGTTGCCCAATGGATGAAGGATAGTGGTAATAGGAGCAAGTATGTGCTTATTACAAAGGGTGCTCATCATCGCATAGACAAGCAAATTGTTCCAAGGGTGAACCCTGAGGGTATCCGCACTGATATTGAGCTTAGCTTGCAAAATGTTGGAACATATATTGACCTATATCTGCTGCACAGGGATGACCCATCCGTTCCTGTTTCCGATATTATGCCCATCCTCAACGAATATGTAAAGAGGGGAGACATCCATGCCATTGGGTGCTCCAATTGGACGGTGGAACGAAAGAATGAGGCAAACCTTTTTGCAGAGGAAAACGGGCTTGCACAGTTTGCAGCCTCTGAAATACAGTGGAGTCTTGCAAAGATTGAACGAGATATGCTTCACAAGCTTTTTGACAACACTGTAACCGGAATTGATGCAGGGGAATATGCAAAATATGTGAATACTAAGTTCCCGCTTATGGCATTTACCTCTATAGCCTGGGGCTACTTTGCAAAAGTTCTAAAGGGCTTGCCCGTGTACAATGACATTCTTAACACTGAAGAGAATTTGCGTAGAGCAGAGGTTGTGAGAAAGTGGGAAGCTCAGACCGGAATGTCAGCAACGGCTATTTCTGTTGCCTATGTGACTTCACACCCTCTTATCTCAGGCGCAGCGTGTGTTGGAGCATCTAAACCAGAACAGGTTCGTGACTTTATGACCGCCGCAGATGTTGAACTTCCACAAGCTTTTTTTGATCAATTTT
>CAZIVK010000094.1:0-6042 GCA_964542515.1 uncultured Oscillospiraceae bacterium
CGTAGACGTTACCGTAGGACATCGCAATTTCACTGAGACTCTTTTTGGCCTGGCTCTTACCAGCTGCAGCAAACTGAGCAACTTGACCAATCTGGGAAGCCTTAGATGCCTGTCCACCGGTGTTGGAGTAAACTTCTGTGTCAAAGACAAATATATTGATGTTTTGGCCGGAAGCAATTACGTGGTCCAGTCCGCCAAAGCCTATGTCGTATGCCCATCCGTCTCCACCAAATATCCATACGGATTTCTTAACAAGTAGATCTGACTCTTTTGCGATATCACGTGCTAGAACACATGCTTCACAGGTGCAGTCATCTTTTTGAATTTTAAGGGCTTCAAGTAAAGCTTTTGATGTAGCCTTGGAAGCTTCCCCCGATTCTCTTGTCTCAAGCCATGCTTTTCCGGCTTCCACAATTGCTTCATCACAATATGGTATAGCAATGAGTTTTTCAATCTTCTCAGTTACCAGTGCGCGGCGTTGCTCTGTGGCAAGATAGATGCCGTAACCAAATTCTGCGTTGTCCTCAAAGAGTGAGTTGGCCCAAGCTGGCCCTTTTCCTTCACGGTTTACAGTGTAAGGTGTTGAAGGAGCGGAACCACCCCAGATGGATGAACATCCTGTTGCGTTAGCAATGAACATTCTGTCTCCGTAAAGCTGAGTGATAAGCTTAGCATAAGCTGTTTCTCCACAACCTGCACATGCGCCCGAGAACTCAAGGAGAGGCTGCTTAAACTGTGATCCCTTTACGGTGTGTTCTTTAAATACATCAAGAATTTCAGGTTTGTCACTGATGTTCTCAAATGCATAGTTATAGCGTTCTTGAACGTGGAGCTCCTCCTCAATTGGAGTCATAACAAGAGCTTTGTTCTTTGCTGGGCAGACATTGGCGCAAGTTGCACAGCCTGTGCAGTCTAGAACGGAAGGAATAATTGAGAACTGTAAGGTATCCAGTCCCTTGCCGATCATTTTCTTGGCTTCAAAGCCTTCAGGAGCATTGGAAATTTCATCAGAAGTGGATGCAAATGGACGTATAACGCCATGTGGGCATACAATTGAACACTGGTTGCACTGAATGCAGTTGTCAGGAAGCCACTTAGGTACAATTGTTGCAATACCACGTTTTTCATAGGCGGCTGTTCCTGCTGGGAATGTTCCGTCTTCAACGCCAGCAAATGTGGATACCGGTAAGGAGTCACCGCGCTGAGCGATTACAGGATTCATAACGTTGTTGACAAAATCAACAACATCTTTGCGATTTCCAGTTGCAAGTACAGGAGCTGAGTCATCAGAAGCGTTTTTCCAGCTATCCGGTACATTGATTTCTAGAACGTTTTCTATACCGCTCTCTATTGCCTTAAAGTTCATGTTTACTACAGCTTCACCGGCTTTGCTGTAGGATGATACAACGGCGTCCTTCATGTACTTAACTGCATCTTCAATGGGAAGGATGTTGCTGAGTTTGAAGAATGCGGACATTAGGATCATGTTGATACGTCCACCAAGGCCGATGTCTCTAGCGATATGGATACCGTCTATGACATACAATTTGATGTTGTTTTCAGCAATATACTGTTTGTCTTTAGCTGGGAGATGGTTTGAGATATCTTCCTGTGTCCATGGGCAGTTAAGCAGGAATGATCCGCCTGGGCGTACATCCTGAACCATGTCATATTTACCAATATATGCGGGGTTATGACATGCAACAAAGTTTGCTCTGGATATGTAGTAAGTGGATTTGATAGGCTTGTCACCAAAACGTAGGTGAGAAACTGTAATTCCACCGGACTTCTTAGAGTCATAGAAGAAATATGCCTGCACGTTTTTATCAGTGTGGTCACCAATGATTTTGACGGAGTTTTTATTTGCGCCTACTGTTCCGTCAGACCCTAGTCCCCAGAACTTACATGAGACAATGCCTTCAGGTGTGGTGTCAGGGTTTTCAGTGAGCTTAAGTGATAAGTTTGTTACATCATCCTCAATACCTATTGTGAACTCTCTCTTTGGCTCAGCTGACTGCATGTTGCGGTAAACAGCTATAACGTTGGAAGGTGGTGTGTCTTTGGAACCTAGTCCGTAGCGGCCGCCATAGACCTTTACGTTATCCAGGCCATTGTTGCGAAGTGCAGTAATGACGTCAAGATAGAGAGGCTCTCCCTGTGATCCGGGTTCCTTGGTACGGTCAAGGACTGAAATAGCTTTTACTGATTCAGGCAGTGCGTTAATAAACCTATCAGTAGCAAATGGGCGATAAAGTCTAACTTTAAGCAGTCCGACCTTCTCACCTTTTGAAGCGAGATAATCTATTGTTTCCTCTATAGTGTCACAAACTGAACCCATAGCTACAATTACGTGCTCGGCATCAGGTGCACCGTAGTAGTTGAAGAGCTTATAATCTGTTCCGATTTCAGCATTAACTTTATCCATGTAGTTCTCAACAATTTCAGGAAGAGCTTCATAGAAGGGGTTACAAGCTTCACGTGCCTGGAAGAAGATGTCACCGTTTTGTGCGGATCCACGTAGAACAGGATGCTCAGGGCTAAGTGCGTTTTTACGATACTTTTCAAGAGCTTCATAATCAACAAACTTTGCAAGGGTATCATAGTCCCAAATTTGGATTTTCTGCTGCTCGTGGGAAGTGCGGAAACCATCAAAGAAGTGTAGAAATGGAACTCTGCCGCTGATGGCTGAGAGGTGAGCAACTGCACCGAGGTCCATAACTTCCTGTGGATTTGTGGCTGCAAGTAGTGCAAAACCGGTCTGGCGGCAAGCCATGACATCGGAGTGATCTCCAAAGATATTCAAGGCATGAGAAGCTACTGTACGCGCCGAAACATGAATAACGCCCGGTAGAAGCTCACCTGCAATTTTGTACATGTTAGGTATCATCAACAGTAGGCCTTGTGATGCGGTGAATGTTGTGGTCAGGGCACCGGCTGCTAGTGATCCGTGGACTGTTCCGGCTGCACCGGCTTCCGATTGCATTTCTACAACCTTAACTTCCTGTCCAAAAATGTTCTTTTGACCATCTGCCGACCATTGATCAGCAAGTTCAGCCATAACCGAAGACGGTGTAATTGGATAAATACCTGCAACATCTGTGAATGCATATGCAACGTGAGCAGCTGCGGTATTGCCGTCCATGGTTTTTTTCATACGCGCCATTTATAGTTCCTCCTTAAAGTTTATCTAAAGGAAAATCCCTTTAAGATTCTTCGACAATTATCAACTTGTCCACCAATCATTTTACCACGGATTTCTAAATATGTAAACACCAACAGACGCTTTATTCACTTTTATATATTGTAAAGCTCGCTCATCAATGATATCCTTTAAAAAACAACAATTAGGAGAAATGAATATGAACAGAATAGAATTTGAACGTGTCTCGCCTGAGTCGGTGGGCATCCCCTCCGGCGCAATAGAAAAGTTTGTTGACATGCTTGAAGGCGGTCACACAGAAATGCACGGTCTCATGATTATGCGTCACGGAAAAATCTGCACAGAAGGCTGGTGGACCCCCTTTGGACCCGGCCTACGCCATATGTGCAACTCTCTAACAAAAACATACATGGGTACTGCTATTGGTATTGCCTACACAGAGGGGCTTCTGCAGCTTGACGACAGACTTGTTGACATCTTCCCTGAGTACATGCCTGAAAATCCATCCCCACATATTGACAAGCTCACAGTGCGCAACGTCCTCCGCCATAGTACAGGGATGAAAGCTTTTCCGAGAGCCTCGGCTGACTGGGTCCGTGACTTCATTGCAATGCCCTTGATAAACGAGCCAGGAACTGCCTTCTTTTATAACAGCCCGGGCTCAACTATGCTCGGAAAAATAATTGAAAAGTTGAGCGGGCTCAATGTATATGAGTACCTGAGAACTCGGCTTTTTGATAAGATTGGTATTGACTACAAAAACATTCGCTATGGCATATCTAACTGCGAGCAGGATATGTGGGCCTGGAGAACCGTTTCAACAACAGAGGATAACCTCCGTCTTATGAAGTTGTACGCAGATGGCGGACAATGGGAGGGTGAACGCATCATCTCAGAAGACTATGTCCGTATGTCGTCCTCATTCCAGATAGACACCGCTACAGAAAGCACAGGCAATCCTGCCGCAAACGACAACTTCGTAGGCTATGGCTTTCAAATGTGGATGTGCAAACAGGCCGGTGCCTATCGGGCAGACGGTGCCGGTGGTCAGTTCTCCATAGTCCTCCCGGATCATGACACCATTGTATCTATCACCGAAATAGGCAACCCACAAAGAACACTGGATATAGTATGGGAATACTTAGTACCCGCCCTTGGAAATGAGACCCTTCATGAAAACCCTGATGCACTGGCCTCACTTAGACGCAAAATGTCACATTTGGCAATAGAAGCTCCCGAATTCCGACCATATTCCCCATGGAAAAACAAAGCCAACGGCGCCTATGAAGTAAAGACCGGATCATTCACCCTATACGGTGAAGTGATGGGCAATCCCGGCACACCTGAAGCCGGAAGTTTCCGGATTGAATTTGATACTATGGATGGTCGTATTGAATGGCTTGCCAGAGACCGCCGGAGATGTACTGTAAGCTTTGCTATGGACGGTACCCGCCGTTGGAACCACATGGACTCCCCCTGGAACTTTGCAGAACAGTGCTGGGCCTCAGGATACTGGGAGACTGATGACACCTTCCGACTTGAACTCCTATGGCCCGAGTCCACATCCCGCAAAACACTACACCTCAAGTTTGACACTGATGGAGTTATCATTTCTGAAGATGCTATCTCAGGCCCCCCTACCCCGGGTATACCCTTCACACGTGAAACCAAGGCAGTGCGTGTGATTTAGTTTTTCCACATTGTAAAACAATCAATAATGTGGTAATATTTGTTGGGTGTTATGTTGACGGCAGCCTCCGATAATGGTATTATACAAATATTGTTAATAGGTAACTTTATTACTCTATTTGTTGCTATAAGGGGCTGAAATATATGATAAGTGATATTTATTCTTCAGGTATTTTGGGTGTTGATGGGTATGTAGTGAGGGTTGAGACGTTTCTCTCATCTGGACTACCCGCCTTTGACATTGTGGGCCTTCCCGGTGTTTCGGTAAGGGAGTCCCGTGACAGGGTGCGTGCGGCGCTCCGCAACTGTGGATATGAGTTTCCAATGAGGCGGATCACCGTTAACCTTGCACCTGCGGACTTGCGCAAGGAGGGTCCCATCTATGACCTTCCCATTCTTTTAGGGCTGTTGGACGCATCCCACCAGATTGTTGCAGACTTCAGTAGCTGTTCTTTTTTTGGTGAACTCTCCCTCAACGGAGAACTCCGCCCAATAAATGGCGTCCTTCCAATGGCTTCTGCTGTACGTACTGCTAATCTCAAGTCTGTCTTTGTACCTTTTGAAAACACCCGTGAGGCCGCGCTCATAGAGGGCCTTACTGTTTACGGTGCACGTCATGTCCTTGAAATCATTGACCACTTGGAGGGGAAAAAGCATATAGAGCCTTTCCCTTCACAGGAGGTAGTTCAGAACCCAACCGCATTTGCTGATTTTAGTGAAGTTAAAGGGCAAGAAAGCGCAAAAAGAGCTCTAGAAATTGCATCGGCCGGTTCTCACAATGTAATAATGATTGGACCTCCCGGCGGAGGCAAAAGCATGCTGGCCAGTAGGTTGCCATCAATTTTGCCCTCCATGTCCTTTGAAGAGGCGCTTGAAACCACAAAAATCCACTCAGTCGTGGGTCTATTGTCACGAGACAATCCCCTTCTGACACGCAGACCCTTCCGCTCGCCACATCACACAATTACTCCCAGTGGCCTTGTTGGTGGTGGCTCCTCACCAACGCCAGGTGAAATCACATTGGCTCACAACGGTGTGCTCTTCCTTGACGAACTAACTGAATTTGACCGCCGCACTATTGAGGTACTCAGGCAGCCTATTGAGGACGGCAACATTACCCTTGCGCGTGTATCCGGCACATACACTTACCCCAGCAACTTTATGTTAGTTTGTGCAATCAATCCCTGTAGATG
>CAZIVK010000095.1:0-6038 GCA_964542515.1 uncultured Oscillospiraceae bacterium
CGGTTGCCGCTATCACCGCTCTAATCCTAAAATGGGACATTCAGTGGGTATATACGCTTATACTACTGGAAGAGTTCGTAAAATTTGCCTTTGGTTATAAGAGGTTCCGCAGCCAGCGCTGGATAAACAATATCACCCGCAGCTTCAACTAAGCATTAAACTTTACATTTATTAACAGGGAGGGCTTGGCATGAATTCTGGCTATATTTTTAAAAAAACCCGCAAAAATACTATCGCTACAATGGTCTGGGCTGTACTTTTATTTATCTTCTACCTGTGGTATATGATTACCTCCTTTGTGTATCTTCCCAACGCTTACAGTAGCGGTTACAAATTTGATGCTAATGACTTTCTTTCCTCTGTGGACACACTCACCATTAAAGCACAGGATGAGCCTTTTCCCACAAGTCTATATAATGTGACTGTTCCCCCATTCTTCCGCAAGTCTGAACTCTATTTTGATGGTTTGAAATATAAATTTAAACTAACTATCACAGACTATAAAGAGGTTGGACTAGGGTATAAGTTTGCAGAGGATCTAACTTTTGATATCATGTTTGGCAACGAAACAACCAAGATCCTACATCCCAGCGCTCTACAAAAAGTGGCCTTAATCAACATTGGGGGAAAAAATGTTGTTGCCCTCTTACCCACCAGCACATCCATTAAGGACGGTGATGTTGTCAGCCGAGTGTTGTTTACTGAGCTCCCATGGTACATAGGTCACGACCTTGGCCTTACCGAGTACACTGGGACAGAAGTAGTAAACTACGTGGCTGATCTGCGCGGCATCACCGTTGAGGATGAGACCACAGACTTTATCCTTATGATACTGTTTACTTTCATTTTCCCTGTTTTTCTTGCCTATAGCATCCTCTGTCTCATAAATCCAAAATTCCATTTCAACTATATACGGATTGCAAAGTTTGGTGACGTTGAACAGGTCTGCAAAGAGATAGATGAAGAAATAACCCAAGAGAGCGTATACAAAGAGAAAAAGACAGTTTATACACCGCACTATATAATTGAGGAGACTCTTTACTCCACAAAAGTGCGGAAGAACCACATGCTAAGGCATTAAATATTACGAGAGACGGTTTACACATGGTTCAGAAATTGCATTATTTAGATAACGCCTCAACTACAAAAGTGTCACCTGACGCGGCAAAAGCCGTTTACAGCGCTATGCTGGAAAATTATGGCAACCCATCTTCAGTTCATCACATGGGAATTGTAGCTGAAAACCTAGTGCTTGAGGCTCGCAAAGCTGTAGCTGAAGCTTTAACTTGCTCACCTAAGGAGGTCTATTTCACCTCCGGTGGGACAGAATCAAACAATTTGGCCCTTCTCCGGGGAGCTGAACTGCTAAAGCGTAAAGGACGCCATATTATAACTACCTCCGCTGAGCACCCATCTGTTATAAACACCTTAAAAAGACTTGAGGAGGAGGACTTCCAAGTTACCTATCTGCCCATCACCAGTGAATGCACCGTATCGCTAGATAGCTTAGAATCCGCCATACGCCCGGATACAATCATGCTCTCAATGATGCACACAAACAACGAAACAGGCGCTGTCATGCCCGTAGAAGCCGCCTCACGGATATTCAAGTCCCGCATCCCCCATGGAATTGTTCACTGTGACGCTGTCCAGACATTTTTGAAATCCTCACTCTCCCCCTCAGGTCTAGGAGTGGACCTACTCAGCGTCAGTGCTCACAAAATCCACGGTCCAAAAGGCGTTGGGGCTATCTATATTAGGGATGGTCTCAGACTCAAACCTCTAATTTATGGAGGTGGACAGGAGTTCGGGCTCCGTTCCGGAACAGAGCCGGTACCCCTCATATCAGGGTTTGGCGTAGCCGTACGTGAGGCCTATAACAACTTGTCTGAGAACATCACTATAATGGACCGGCTCACTAAAGAGCTAATCTCAGGCATCCATGACCTGCCTGGCGTATCCCTAATATCTGCGGGCGGAGCCATTGTAAATATTGCAGTACCAAAATACCCGTCGGAAGTCATTATAAGAATGCTTGAAAGCCGCGGTATCTATATCTCAGGCGGCTCCGCATGCTCCAGGGGGAAGAAAAGCAAGGTCCTCTCAGAAATGCGTGTACCCCAAAACCTTATAGCTTCCTCTGTGCGCATTAGTATCTCGTGGACCAATACATCGGATGATATAGACGCTTTACTCTCGGCCCTCCGGGAAATAAGCTGAACTGCATAAAAGAAAACATAAGGGAGACAATATTTGGGTGAGCGGCAAAGCAGGTGAGATTTTGCGTAAACCCACAAAACCTAAATCGTCTCTTAATAGCAGCAAAAAGGAGCTCATGTGGTTGATCGCCAGATCAAAACCCATCGTGCTCCTTCTTTTTATCATAGTTTTTTCAAACACCATCATCTCTGTGACAGGCGTTCTATTTGTTATGGTTTCCAGGGGCGTTATAGATGCAGCCACCGGAGGAAACACTACTGAACTTATAAACAACGGGATAGTCATGGTGGCAACATCCCTTTCAAAGCTTGCGCTGGAATCATTTGACAAAGTGATGACAACAAGGGCAACTTTGAAGCTCGACTCACGTCTAAAGGACTATATCTTCAAAAAACTTTTAAGAAAAGACTTCACTATCATAAATACTTACGAGAGCGGCGATCTCCTCACAAGAATGTCGGATGATGTGGATACCGTCTCAAGAGGGGTACTTGGAATTGTTCCGGGTTTTGCCTCCATGGCCACACAGCTTGTTGCGGCCTTTTATGCCCTGTTTTCACTGGATACAACATTTGCATTTATATCCCTGCTTATAGGTCCAATTGTCCTACTAATAGGGAAGGTTACAAGCAAATGGGTCAGGAAACTGCACCTGGATGCACAGGAAAACCTATCTGCAACAAGGACATTTCTTCAGGAGACCTTCAAACATATATTGGCTGTAAAAAGCTATTTACTGGAGGACCATCTAACAAAAAAACATCAGGACCTTCTGGACAAGAACGTTATATATCAGCGTAGAAAGGGACTATACAGTACTATTGCAGGTTTTGGGCTGTCATTAGGTTACTGGATAGGATATATTTTTGCTATTGTGTGGGGTTCATATAGGCTCACAACAGGCAGTATTACTTTTGGAACAATGTCTGCCTTTATGCAGCTTGTTGGACAGGTGCAATCCCCTTTCATAGGTATTTCCAACAAGTTTCCGGGTATTTATTCAACGCTCGCTTCGGTCTCAAGGCTTGCCCAAATATCGGAAATTCCTAGGGAGGAACACCCGGGATCAGAAACCTCCGAACCATCAAAGGAGGAAATAGCATCTCTGGTGCTTGACAGTGTCTTTTTTTCCTACTCAGAAAACCCTATACTGAAAAACGTATCACTTGTACTTGAACCGGGGGATTTTATTATCCTGGATGGCAAACAAGGTATGGGAAAAACTACCATTGCACACCTGCTTTTAGGGGTTCTTACACCTGATAACGGACAGATATACTTGCGTACAAAAAAAGAGAATATTCTTTCAATCGGCACAGACACAAGAAAATATTTCTCTTTAGTACCTGAAGGAAATACCATAATTTCTGGAAATATAGAGGGCAACATATTGTTTGGTGCTCCACTTGATGAAAAGCTTCTGAACAACTCTGCAGCAACGGCAAACATTACTGATTTTATTGAGCAGCTCCCAAACAGATATAAAACTAAAATTGGTGAAAACGGTCGCGGACTTTCAGAGGGCCAGTGTCAAAGGCTAGCTATAGCTAGAGCTATCTACAGAGATACCCCCATAATAATTTTTGATGAGTCAACTACATCACTTGCTGTTGAAACTGAATCAAAACTAATAAAGGACATATATCAATCAAGCAGGCATAAAATCTGCATATTTATATCAAATCGGAGGTTGGCATCCGATGAATTTAACAGACGTTTTATCCTTGCTGATGGTGACCTATGTGAAATATCCATTTGACAAACAGTATCAATTAATGTAAGAATATAGAGTATCTGTCAAAACGAGGAGGCGAGGTTATGGCCGATATCAACGACTTGGTTGCCAGGGCAGTATCAGATGATACTATTCTTGAGGAACTGATCAGCATGCATACGGGTTTCATTCTTAAGTGTGCCTCCAAGGTGTCGGGCCGTTACATAACTACCAGTGACGACGAGTGGTCCATGTCACTTCTGGCCTACACCGAGGCCGTAAAATCCTTTAATTCAGATAAAGGAAACTTTTTTAGCTTTGCAGAGCTTGTCATAAAACGTCGTCTTGTGGACAACTTGAGGTCAAACCAAAAGTATACCTTGGAACTTTCTGTTGACCCCACCATATTTTCAGGCGATACCGATGATGATAATCAGGATTACGCAATGAAGTCCGCACTTGCAGAAAAAACAGCCATTGTGAGTGATGATTCCCTAAAGTATGAGATTGAAAGTGCCAACGAAGCCTTTGCCACCTACGGTTTCACCTTTTTTGACCTGACCTCCTGCTCGCCAAAAGCTGAAAAAACAAAATTGTCATGTGCAAAAGCAGTGGCATATATTATAAGAAATCCAATCATTGTAAGCGAGCTCTCCGGCACAAAACAACTCCATTTAAAAATAATTGAAAAAAATGCCGATGTACCCCGAAAAATACTTGAGCGCCACCGAAAATATATAATAGCGGCGGTAATAATCCTCACAGGAGATTACCCCTATCTCGCCGAATACATGCACACTGTCAGAAAGGAGCTGGAAAAATGAACGGAGTCATAGTTGAATTACGCGGCAATTTTGCGGCTGTCCTCACTGATGGTGGTGAAGTGCTCAAAGTCAGGGATTCCGGCTACAACGTTGGGGATGTCATAACTGTAAACCACAATATCTATGTACCCTCAAAAAGGACTGTTACTTCTTTAGTAGGCGTAGCAGCTGCACTAGCCCTAGTTGTTACCGGGCTTTTACAATTCTTTCTACCCTATACTTATGTTAGTTTAGACATTAATCCCTCAATAACCTTTACACTAAACCGCTTTGACCGTGTCCTGTCAGCTAACGCCTACAATGATGACGGTATTACAATTATGTCTGAACTTCAACTGGACATCAAAAATCATGCCCACATACAGGATGTTATTCCCCATGCCATACATCAAGTAATTGAACAGGGTTATACAAATATCAACCAGGACGCAGGTGTACTAATTACCACATCTGGAAAATCTCAAGCTAAGGCAGAGGATCTGGCCCACTCCCTGCAGGTATCTGTAGAGTCAAGCTCAGTCACCACAGAGGCTGACCTTCAAATTGAGTCCTTTGCCCTCAACAAGGCAAATCTGCAGGAGGCAAAAGAGCTCGGCGTGTCCCCTGGAAAGCTTCATCTCATCAACAAATACGCAGAAGCGGCAGATAGTCCTGAAGACGTCAACGTTGATGAATGGCTTGATAAACCAGTAAAAGATATCATGACTGCCATCAAAGAGGAAGACAATAGGGATAAGGCTGAGGATAAGGCCGAGGATAAGGCCGAGAAGATAGAAACTAAAGCCGAAAAAGATAAGGATCCCAAAAAGGATAAAGCTAGTGATCCCAAGAAGGATGACAAGAAGGATGACAAGAAGAATCCTAAGAAGAGTCCTAAAAAGGATAACAAGAAAGATCCTAAGAAGGATGGCCAAAACAACCGCGACTTTCGGTCGAGCCGTGGTAATAGGTATGGCAACAGAAGATAAATCATCGCCGTAGCGCCCGAGGTACAATTACCTCGGGCGCTCTGCTTTTTCTAGTAATTAATGCTACTCAGGTTCAAAACTTCCACAGTCTGTATCATGCTTGCTCCTTGATGGTTCAGTGCACTTTACTACTGCTATTTGATCGAGGACGCAAAATTGTTTTGACTTTGCATGGAACTTACAATCCCTGACGTTACATGCAATGCTTTCATTTATTTCCACAACGTCACCCTCCGCTTCAGATTAGATCCGCATTAACGAATCTATTTATAGTATGGACAGAAGGACTGTTTTTATCTTGGAAATATAATC
>CAZIVK010000096.1:0-6030 GCA_964542515.1 uncultured Oscillospiraceae bacterium
AAATCGGAAATAATGTTTTTATAGGAGCAAATACAACAATATTACCGGGTGTTATACCATAGTATTTTTCAGTTTCCAAGATAACAATTTCAGGAGTGGGGTTCATTCCGGGGTTTTCTTGGAATATGTCCTTGATGGCTTTAGAGACTGTGGCAATGTCAATGTTAGCGCCGAGTAGTTTTTTATAAGCCTGTAACTTTTTTACTACTCCCTCAATTTGACGGACATTGGCAGTTACATTTTCAGCCATAAACATGACGGCGTCCGAATCAATTTCAAGGCCTATAGCGGCAGCCTTTTTGCTTATAATGGCAACCCTTGTTTCAAGGTCAGGGGGTTGGATGTCACAGATAAGACCCCATTCAAACCTAGATTTGAGGCGGTCCTCAAGGCGTGTCATCTCTTTAGGAGGTTTGTCAGCGGTGAGGACAATCTGCTTGCCTGCCTCATAGAGTGTGTTAAATGTATGGAAAAACTCCTCCTGTGTGGAGTCCTTACCGGCAATAAACTGGATGTCATCTATAAGGAAAAGGTCAGCATTACGATATTTGTCACGGAATTCAACGTTTCTACCGGACCGGATGGCAGAAATTAGCTCATTTGTAAAGTCCTCACCCCGCTTGTAGATAATGTTTTTGGCGGGATCATTGTCTCGAATTTTGTTTGCGATGGCGTAGAGTAGATGTGTCTTCCCCAGTCCGGAGCCTCCATATATAAAAAGAGGGTTGTATGCGTTGGCGGGAGAGTCCGATACTGCCACTGCTGCGGCGTGTGCAAACCTATTTGAGGGTCCTACAACAAAAGTTTGGAATGTAAATTCCGAACTTGTTAGAAAAACATAGTCACCCGACTTGTTTGAGTTGTATGCGTAGACCTCCTGTTCACCTACCAGAATTCGGCAACCGAGAGGAATTGAAAAGAGCTGAAAGAGACTTTCCTCGATCAGCTTCATATAGTGAGTTGAGATTGCCTCCTTGGCGACAGCAGATCTGATTGATATAACAATCTCACTGCCATTGATGTCAACTCCCTCCGTTCCTTCGAAGAATGTATTCATAGTGGTGACCGTGAGTTGTTTACTCAACATCTCCAAAACTTTATTCCAGATTTCAGATGATTGAGACATGAAAATCTCCATTCTCCGCGGGCATAATACATATAAAGTCCTGCTGCTCCACGCGGTAGACGGCGGGACATAAGTTCAAATCTTTACCGCAAATTATACCATATTTTGAAGTTTCCTGCAAGCAATGTATTTACAAATCGTTCACAGATTATTTATTGTTTGCACAAAAATAGTTGATAGAATAGGAGCATACAGACAGGAAAAGTTATAACTCTTGTAAAGGAGAATGAAAAATGAACGATCAATTTGATAACAACCAAAACAATCAAACAAATCAAAATAATCAGGAAGTTCCTTTTTATTTAAGAGATTCAAATCCGGAGTACATGCAGTACTCAAAACCCAAAAAGAGAGCGTGGCCAAAAGTTCTTGCTATTGTTCTTGTTGTAGTATTGCTTGTGGGTACAATAGGCGGATTGTCGGTGTTATATGAAATAGTGCCCGGTAGTGGCAATATGCTTTTTGCAATAGCACGTAGAGGAACCGGAAACCAGCTATATCTTCCACCTACTGGAGACAACAGTGGATCTGACGCATTCAAACCGGCAGGAAGCGCACCCGCAGGAAGCGGCGGACCAAAAATGGAAATTAGTGAACCACCCGTCACATCCGGGGCAGCAAGCCTGGTAGCGGAAAACAACGGGGAGCTCTCAATCCCCCAGATAGCAGCAAAGGTCACACCGTCCACAGTGGGAGTTATCTCTAAAGTGGCCTCAATCTATGGCACATCAACCTTCTCCGGCACCGGAATAATTATGACCACAGACGGCTACATTATAACCAACAACCATGTAATCCAAGGATCTACAGAAATATCCATCACCCTAATGGACGGATCAACTTATGACGCTAAACTTATTGGAAATGACGCCAGAAGTGACCTTGCCGTTATTAAAATAGAGGCAAAGGACCTTATAGCCGCAGACTTTGGTGACTCAGACGCCCTTGAGGTGGGAGAACTTGCCGTGGCAATCGGAAACCCCCTTGGACTTGAGCTCATGGGCACTGTAACAGATGGCATTATCTCCGCAATAAACCGTGACGTGCTTGTCTCAGGCAGAAACATGACTTTGATCCAGACCAACGCAGCAATCAACTCCGGTAACTCAGGCGGACCCCTCGTCAACAGATTTGGACAGGTCATAGGAATCAATACTCTTAAAATGCAGGACTTCAACACCTCAGTGGAGGGACTTGGATTTGCAATACCCACAAATACCGCAAAAGAGATCATTGATGAGCTTGTAGAGACCGGCTACGTAAAAGGAAGGCCAACTATAGGTATAACTGCCAGCCGGACAATAAACGCTATGCAATCCCGGTACTACAACTTACCAGAAGGCGTTATTGTAGATAAAATAAGCGCAAACTCAGACGCATATCTCCAGGGTCTCAAAGTTAACGACATCATAGTCAAGGCCCAGGGAATGGACGCAAAAACAACCCAGGAGATCAACTCCATCAAAGAAAACTTTAAAGCCGGCGATGAATTCACACTAACAATCTATCGTGACGGTAAATATATAGACGTAACCTTCAAACTTATGGATGAAGCAGAGTTAGACAACGCAGACCAGGTCTCACTAATCCCCTGATTAAATTACTTTCCCTATTACCTCTCTCCCTCTTTATAGGAAAAGAGCCGTCTTGAAGCGGCTCTTTTTCCATTTAGAGATCATTTTTTTGTCTTTTTTATGTTTGTAGATATTTCGCTCAAGGCGTAGGAGGCCTCCATATCGAACCGCTGGGTCTTAGCGAGGTCTCCCAGGGATAGCATCCCTACAACCTGGCCTGATGTGGTTACCGGCAGTCTGCGTACCTGTAGCTTGGCCATCATTCGAGAGGCCCTTGTGACCTCATCCTCGGGTGAGACAGAGAGGACATCTCCGGTCATTATATCGCCTATTTTTGTTTGCTCCGGGGTCCTATCTGAGGCGATACACCTGAGAACTATGTCCCTGTCCGTAAGGATTCCGCAGATTTGCCCGTCCTCTGAACAGACCGGAAGGGAGCCGATGTTGTGGCGGGAGAGCAGCTGAGCGGCGTACGATACATTCTCATCAGGGGAAATACAGACAACGGATGAGCTCATTAGGTCTTTTACTTGCATATCCGCAACCTCCGAGTTTAAATTTCGGAAGTATTATACCCCGCAAGCTAACCGCTTATTCCCTTTAGAGGTCCAGTAAACCATGGAGGCACGGATTTATGTTCCACTCTTTGGCAAATGCTGTGTATTCTTTTAAGGCCTGTGAATTCTTCTTACCGGTTTTTGTTGCGCGAATCATTATGTTTTTTGGTGTGTGCTCCATGTCAATAAATTCAATTACATCCGCCTTGTAGCCTACCGCCTCCAAAAGTTGTGCGCGTGCTGCATCTGTAACCAGGGCGGAGACCCTCTCCTTGATAATACCATGTCTCAGAAGGGGCCTCTGAACTTCAGAGTTTATCTGAGAAAACAGTTCATGTTGGCAACATGGAACGGTGATAATAGTTTTAGCGCCCCACTTTATGGCTTTTGCTATGGCGTAGTCCGTAGCAGTGTCACAAGCGTGAAGGGTAATAACCATGTCAATAGGCTGGTCGGAGGACCAGGCGGAGATGTCACCCACACTGAATTTCAAATTGTCATAACCCAGGTCAACGGCAACAGCGTTGCAGAAGTCTATGACATCTTCTTTCAGATCAAGACCGGTTATATTGCAACTAATGCCCAGGACTGAAGTGAGGTAGTGATACACCGCAAAGGTTAGGTAGGCCTTTCCACAGCCAAAGTCAACAATGTGTAGAGGTCTGTCCTTAACGGTAGGGATTACACTCTCTATAAGCTCCAGATACTTGTTTATCTGGCGATATTTATCATTTTTACCCTTCAGAACACCCTTGTCTGAACTTACTCCTAAACGCACAAGAAAGTCAGCGGTTTCATCCAGCAAGGCTGTTTTCTTCTTGTTGTGAGAAGCTACCCCTGTGCCCTGTTTTGTGGGAGGTTTTTTACGGATTTTGAGTTTTCCTAAGCTCACTGCGTGCCAATCAACCTCGTTTGTGCAGAGAAGAGCCTGTGTAAAACTGTCACCAAGAAGCTCATCAACTTTTTTAGCTGCGTCAAGAGAAGAAAAGTTTTCATGAATTTCCTTTTCACGGACAGTATAGGTAAACTGGTAGAGGGTCTCCCCTTTTGATTCGAAAGGCCGGATTCTTACCTTCTGAGCTTCCGATACAGGCTCTTTTCTAAGGCCGCTAATAGTTCCTGATATAACTCCGGAAGTGAATATATCATCAAATCTTGTACTCATATGCTTTCATAACCTTTATTTTAGTTTTTAAATAGTTAACAGACTTATGCACATATTAGCATAAGTCTGTGGATAAGTCTACACCCAGCCAGTGTAGATATTAACTTTTCGATTTATAGCCTGTTATGCTGTTTGAATCCATCCACGCCCTTTTGCTTTCCATGAGCATGGTTAGAGTATCATTGGTTTTTCCGTTACGAGCTATCAGCAATTCTTGCAGATCATACATATCGTTATAGGTCAAGTAGGGGTAGTCATTTCCTCCGTAGGTACCGCTAGCACTGTAGGAGTAGTGTAGGTTTTTGTTCTGGAGAATCCAATTTTCTCCTGTGTCTTCAATTGCCAGAAGCATTCTATCCGCTAGAGTAGAGAGTTCAGGGCGTTCCAGCTTATCAGATAGTTTGTATAGCACGATAATTTCTGCCAGCTGATGGTTAAGCGACGTGTGGGTGGGAAGGTTTCCTGAAGTGTGGTAGTAATCGTCCACAAACCAGCCTCCGGAAGAGGTTGTACGGTGATGAGAATTAGCGTAATTGATAAAGAAGTCAGCATAAGTTTGAAGTGATTCATAGTACAGGTCCCCGCCATATAGCGAATGACCCCTAATAATTAACTCTATTAAGTCAGAGTTGAACCGAGTATCATAGAATTCGGGTCCAATGTTGTAATCATCCTGCAACCAAGTGCTACCGGACATAGTTGCAAAAAAGCCTGTGCCGTTTTGATGAAGTATCAGAGTATCCATCATGGAGAGACTCATATCAAGAGCGACACGGTGAACATGCTGTGCGTTCAAAAAGCTACGCAGCAGGTAGGACCCGGGCAGACGAAAGTAGTAATTTGCTCCGGAGGGTATATAGGTGGTTGCCGCCGGAAAATAATAACCGTCAAAACACCATTTCCCTTCTCCCTCAAGAGTATAATTTTTCCAAAAGTTTTCTGCGTTACTATGGGACCAATTAATTAAAGATGTATTGTTACTGCTTACACAGGTAAAATCTGAGCGATATCCATCAGCTAGATTGTACGAATAGAGCTCTACTATAAAGCCGTCCGAACTATTGCGCACATAAAGATAGCCGTTACGGTTAGATATCTCCTCCAAGGTGCTGTTTATATGAATTTTCCAAGCACGTGGCGTATAGAAAAAATAGTTTACTGTATCGGTAGAGACGCATATCATGCTGGCACTGTAGCTACCCTCTTTTAAATCCAAAGTCACCCATTTCCCGTTGGTTCTATCATAATACTTAACAAAGCCGCTGTTACTACCGGTTGAAAAGCGCGCTACCAGTGTAGTTCCCGTGGCAAATCCATTGTTGACATAGCTGCCCATCATCACCTGGTCACCATTGAAAATATTGTACTTCCGGGTGTGAAGAGTTCCTCCGGTTAGAGTCTCTGCATTGTTGTAGATTGAAATATTTCCATTATCAGTGAAAATCACAGAATCCTGATAGTTTGACAGCATTGATGAAGGAATGGCTAGAAATAGTGCTGCAAATAGTATTACTAGATGTTTTTTCATTTTCATAACCTAAAACTCATTTTTTCTTTTTCTTGCTTATAATATGTAGTTTTAGGTTTATATTATTCAACAAGTTAACC
>CAZIVK010000097.1:0-6000 GCA_964542515.1 uncultured Oscillospiraceae bacterium
CGCTGGTTCATTCTTCCAGGGAACAAATTCTTCATTCCGTCCAGGTCATAGGGGAAGTTGGAAAACATGGCAATCATGCCGAACCGCTCCGGAAACGCGGTGCCAAACAGCACTGGTCCTGTATCCGGGGGCGACATGCCGGCAATCATGTTATCCTCCCGTTTCCGCGAGGCGGGAAACAGAGAATATACCATCGGCATCAGCTCATGAGCGATGTAATCAAAGGCATCAAAGGACCTCCCCTCGCCAAAGGTGTCCTTCCAGTTCAAAAAGGATGCGTTTCCGCAGGACGGCATGACAACCATCAACTCGTGTTCGCAGGCGTACACCTCTATCTTGCTTTTCCGCAGCCAGTCGCTGCCGTCGCCTGTACCACCGTGGAACAGCCACAGAACTTTGAATTTGCGGTCCTCGGCGTAGTATTCGGCTGGGTTTGCGCCCCTCGGTAAGTCGGGTAGAATAATTGATACCTCGTTGTTTGCGCCAATATACTTGCTCATAAAGTTGAATTTAATTAACGCCATCTTCTAAACGGCTCCTTTCGATGCATTTGTAAAAATTGTTCTCCTTCTAATTTAGCGGCAGCCAGACTAGAACCTTCTCGATATAGGCGTTCCAAAAATCCCATGTATGCGCTCCGGGACCTTCCACCCAGGTGAGGTTATAACCGAGCCGCAGCATATGATCCCTCAGCTGCGCATTGCCTTCATAGGTAAAGTCTTCAGTTCCGCACGCACTGTATACTTTCGGCATCTGCTTTCCGGACTTTTTTAGGTTTTCCGCTAGAGCGAACAAGTCGTTCTCACCACCTATGGCTTGATCCTTTTCACCGAAGATTGGGTAGCCGTCCAGCTTAGCAACAAACTTGTCCTCGACATACTGCTGCACGATATTAGCAGCACCAGACAAACTTGCAGCGTGACTATACTTCTCCGGGCACCGGAGGGCAGCCTTGAGTGCGCCGTAACCTCCCATAGAAAGTCCTGCAATGAAGTTCTCTTCATATTTTGCCGATGCGGGAAATACAGCGTGCACAAAGTCGTACAGCTCTTGTGTCAGATAGTCAAACCATCTCGGCCCAAAAGCCATATTAGAATAGCTTGAGTTTTGGCCGGTTGGGCAAACAACAATGATCTTCTTTTTTTCCGCCAGCTCCTCAATACGGGAAAACCGAAGCCAGTCGGATTCATTACCTCCCCCACCATGGAGAAGGAACAATACAGGCAGCCGCCGATCCATAAAACTCGGCTGTGGTATAATGACATTGATGCCGGTGTTGAATCCCAGCACAGTGGACTCCATATTGATCTCAAGTCTTGCCATATCAGTTACCCTCCTCTGCTGTAAAAATTGGTTCACGCGTTAGCGGCAGCAGATTAATATAACGTTGGACGGCAGCATCCCAGTAATCCCAAGTATGGTTTCCCGGCCGCTCATCCCAAGTATAATCGATCCCCAGCTCGTTGAACACATTCCTAGCATTGACATTAAACTTATAGCAAAAATCTTCTGTGCCACAGGTGAGATAAAACTTCGGAAGCAACTTACCTTCAGCCACATTTTTATTTGCCATATAGAGCACATCTTGATATGTATTTTCTACTTTGTCAACCGAACCGAATGCGATGAGGAAATTCCGGTCTAGTACGCCGTCATGCAGGTGATTCTCCTTCAGAATATTCGTCATGTCAACTGCACCCGAAAAGCTGCCTGCATATGCGAACATCTCCGGTCTGTTCATAGCCCATTTCAGTGCACCGTATCCACCCATGCTCAAGCCGGCTACAAAATTGTCCTCGCGCTTATCTGAAATTGGGAAAAAATACTTCATCATTCTGGGCAGTTCTTCCGTGATATAGGTGTAGTATTTATCTCCGTAGTGCATGTCTGAATAAAGGCTATTGTAGGAGGATGGACAAACCACAATGAGCTTCGCTTCGTTGGCATAGCGTTCGATGTTCGTCTTTCTCACCCAATCACTCGAATCTCCTCCACCGCCGTGCAGGAGCCAAAGCGTTTGATACCGCACATTAGGATCGTAAGGATAGGGCTTTCCCCTATCCATCCCCGTCATTTCTGGAAAGCAAACGCGGACGGTTGTGTTCATACTCAAGGCAGCTGAATTCATTGTAATACTGATAAGTGCCATTTGTTTCTCCCTTCTAAATATCGATGTTTCATCTATACCTCTAAAAACGAGCTTGCACTAACATCATTATAAGTGAAATAAATTAAAGATACAACACAACGGAAAAACAATGCACTAAATTACGTTGACTCAGAAGTTAGGATGATATAACATTATGAATGAGAAATAATTTTAAGGGAGTGAACAATTTGATTCAGTACAAAAAGGTAGACGGAAGCTTTTCGCTTGATGGAAAAGTTGCAATCGTTACGGGTGGTGCAGGGGGTATCGGCGAAGCTACAGCAAGGATGTATGCTAGCAAAGGAGCGAGGGTCGTGCTTCTGGATATTAAGGAGAATGTCGGCGCAGTAGCGGATCAGCTATCAAAGGACTATAGTATCGAAACGCTAGGGATGAAATGCAACATTACCAGTTTTGAAGAGATCGACAGCGTTTTGAAGACTACGCTTGAGAAATTCGGCGAGATCCATATCCTTGCAAATGTCGCAGGGTGTGTTGATCTTGACAATGCAGAAGATATTGACTTTGCACTTGTTGAAAATCAGATGAATGTCAATGCCTTCGGACCCTTTAAATTAAGCCAACGCGTGGCCAGAACAATGATAGACCAAGGCAAAGGCGGCAAGATTGTTAACGTGACATCTCAGGCAGGTTTTATTGCGATTGATAAGCATGTGGGTTATACCATGAGTAAAGCAGCGCTGATTGGCATGACAAAAGTCCTGGCTCTAGAATGGGCCGAATTCGGTATCAATGTAAATGCAGTTGCTCCGACAGTCGTACGAACATTCATGGGAGACAAAGCTTGGCAGGGTAAAGTCAAAGAGGATATGATCCAGAAAATACCTGCCCACCGCTTCGCGGAGGTTGACGAAATAGCAGCAGCAATCCTCTTTCTTTCATGTGATGAGTCTAACATGATCACAGGAGAAAACCTCGTTATAGATGGTGGCTTTACAATATATTAATTGTCCCGAAATCATAAGGAACATTGTCTAAATATTACATAAAATTAGCCCATAATCCGTTCTATCCCGTACATTTCTGTACGGGTATCTTTGTATCAAACTTTTTGTTTGTGGGTTTTCGGTATATACGGAAAACTAATTCTCCTGGGTTTTTCTATATAGATAACTTAGGCAGAGTTATATCCGCCGAAGCATATGAAAGCCTTTTTCTGCTTTACAATGACGAATAGTCTTGTTATAATGCAAATAATATGTGAAAGCGATGACGGAGAATAGTAGTTCGGAAAATTTCAGGCACAGAGAATCCCGGCAGCTGAAAAGGGATGCTGAAAACCGTGCGAACAGGCTCCTGAGCAGTGCACCGATACAAACTGTCGTATAAGAGAAGGATGGCAGTTTGCGTAGGCTGCAACGGGTGCACCCGTTATAGTGCAAAAGTATATAATGTACTTGCCAAGGCCAATGCTGCAAAGCTAGGTGAACCGGGGTGGCACCGCGAGAACTCTCGTCCCCAGGATTTAGAATCCTGGAGGTGGGAGCTTTTTTATACCCATATTTCCATGATGATCGGAAAAAGCTTAGAAATGGAGGATTAACATGAGTAAAACAAAAACAGAAGATAGACCACGTTTTCCAAAGCGCGCAATCATTACCGCTGGAATGCCTTACGGCAACAAGGAACTCCATCTCGGTCACATTGGTGGCGTGTTTATCCCTGCTGATACCTACGCCCGTTTTCTGCGCGATAGAATTGGAAAAGATAATGTAATATTTGTTTCGGGAACCGATTGCTACGGCTCACCAATTCTTGAAAACTACAGGCAACTAGTTGACAAAGGTGAATTCACCGGGTTAATAACGGATTTTGTACAAATGAATCACGAACGTCAAAAGGAAGTACTTGAAAAATATGGCATCAGCCTCAACTTATTTGCCGCTTCGGCTTTCGGAAGAGCGTCTGAAATCCACAGAGAGTTGACAGATGAATTCATCACTGACTTGTATGAAAACGGACATCTAAGAAAAATGACTACAACACAATTCTACGATGTTGATTTTGAAGTGTTTCTCAATGGACGCCAGGTTGTAGGCCAGTGTCCAATAGATGGCTGTTCATCAGAAAAAGCATATGCTGACGAGTGCTCTTTAGGCCATCAATACATGCCGTCTGATTTGGCAAACCCCAAAAGCGCACTCTCTGGAAATAAGCCGATTATGAAAAAAGTAACAAACTGGTACTTTAAACTTGATGAATTCGGCAACCTTCTGAAAGAGTTTATCAGTAAAGCTGAGGGCAAGGAGAATCTAAGAGACTTTGCATTAAGTAGCATAAAGGAGTTTCTTGAGCCTCCTGTAATTTATATTAAGAAGGATCAGATGGATTCACTCGATGCATTCAAATTTCTGCTGCCTAAGTTCGATTTTAAGAATGATGACAAAAAGGCTTCTGCCGCATTAGTATTTAAAACTCTCGCTGATCGGGAAAAAGCTTGTCAGATACTTGCACAAAATTCCATTCGGTTCAGAACAGGAAAAACACTTGTCCCGTTTAGGCTAACCGGAAATATAGAGTGGGGCGTTCCCGCTCCGTCTCTTGAAGGACTTGACGACCTTACCGTATGGGTATGGCCTGAATCACTGTGGGCTCCAATATCTTTCACAAAATGTTTTCTAGAGTCAGAGGGTATTAATGATAGAGAGTGGAAGAACTGGTGGTGCTCGAAGGATGCCCAAGTATATCAGTTCATTGGAGAAGATAATGTTTATTTCTACGGACCGGCCGAGATGGCAATGTTTATGGGAAGACAAGGCAAGCAGCCGACAGCCGATCCATCTGATGGTGATATGCAGCTCCCGAATCTAATCGTTAATAATCACCTACTGTTCTTAAACAAAAAGGCTAGCAGCAGCGGTAAAATCAAGCCACCTTCAGCGCGAGAACTTCTTGACCACTACACACCGGAGCAGTTGAGGGCACACTTCCTAGGTCTAGGGCTTGGAATCAGAAGTGTAAGCTTTCAGCCAAAGCCATTCAACCCTATTGCGGGAGAGAAAGACAGTGACCCAGTTCTCAAAGAAGGGAACCTTTTGACGAATGTATTCAACAGAGCTGTAAGATCCTGCTTCTATACCGTTCAGAAATATTTTGGTGGAAAGATACCTGTGGGTAGCGTAAGCGAGGACATATTAGAAGAAGCACGAAGTACCGTCTTGGAATATGAGAAGATAATGTACAAGTGTGATTTCCACCTAATGATGAACTTGATGGACACGTATATTCGCGGCATCAATAAATACTGTGTCAAGAAAATCCGGGAGGCCGATGAATCCGATGATAACCGGCTAAGGGCGCAGACCCTGATAGACAGCTTCCATATGATAAGAGCGGCTTCAGTCTTGATGCATCCAGTTGCTCCGGAAGGGACCGAGATGATCTTAGACTATCTGAATCTGAGCGAAGATTTCTGGAATTGGGATCGGATTTTTGATACGATTTACGATTTTATGGAGAATTCCTCGGAGCATAACCTGAAGTTTCTAGAGCCGAGGGTAGACTTTTTCAGCAAACACAAAAGCCAGCTGACGTAACAATAAATTAAAAAGCTTCACCTCTGAAAAACTCAGAACTTAATTATCCGGTAGTACTGTCTCCACAACCTTTATCTTTAAGGCAGTTATTTGAGCAGGATAGCTTTCAGCAATCAAACCATTATATGTGATTTCGACCGTCTGACCCACTTGAATGTCGGACGGTTCAATTTTCTTTCCATTAACATCAATAACCCTTGCATCAGTAGCATGTACAGCAATCTTGTCCGAGGACTTGTGTTCATTAGAATCTTCATGTGGTTCCACAAGTAAAGTACCTCCACTTTCAAGAAC
>CAZIVK010000098.1:0-6000 GCA_964542515.1 uncultured Oscillospiraceae bacterium
AACCTTGAAAAGCCCGGAACCATTGCAGAAGTGGAAGAGGCTCTAACTGTTTTCCGTGACAATGAGGAAACTGCAGCTAAGGGACCACTCTTCATGAACAACATGACTTTCACAGGCCTTGAAGGCTCCTTTAATATGCCAACAAACTTTGGCGTGGCAGCATCTGATGGCTTCATTTACCGTGATGGCGCAGTGCGTGCATCAGCACTTGAACAAGGTTACAAGGATTACATCACAACCATGGCAGACTGGTATAGCAAAGGCCTGATTGATCCGGATTTCGTAAATGTAACTACCTATATCTCAATTGGTGAAAAAGCAGCCCGTGAGGGTGGAAAATACGGCGTCACATATGACTGCTTTGTCTATATGAATGACGAGAATGTACGTATTGGTGGAGGTTACCGCTTTGACCCACTGGCTATGCCAGTTGTCAACGAGGGTGATACCGTTCATGTTCTCGGATCTGATAAGAAAGTATGGGCTGGCGCTCTAGGTATTACTACATCATGTGAAAACGTTGAGCTCGCTTGCCGCTACTGGGATTACCTGTACTCTGACGAGGGAAGCCTCTATGCTAACTACGGAGAAGAAGGCGTAACTCTAGAGTATGAAAACGGAAAACCACGTCTTAGCGAGTTTGCAAGAAATCATCCTGATATGAACCTCAATCAGGTTGAAAACTATTACACACTGTTGGATGGTCCTTTCTACCGTTACATGATGCGTGAGTTTGAAGCAATTCACCCGGTTGATCTGGCTTGTGGTGACGAATGGACAAAGGGAGACGGTCTATATAACCTTCCAACTGCACTTACATTTACAGCTGACGAGGGAACACGCAAAGCAAACCTCATGTCTGACATCACATCATATGTTGCTGAGAACCAAATCAAATTCGTTACTGGTGTTAAACCTATGAGCGAGTTTGACGCATACGTTGATCAGATCAGAAATATGGGACTCGAAGAAATAGTTGCTATGTACGAAGATGCACTTGAGCGTTATAACAATCGCTTGAACTTGATAAACAGCTAAACACTTAATATGTAAAGACGGGTCACCGGTTGGTGACCCGTCTTTTGTGGCTTAGATTTTTGCCAGAGCGCCCAGGCGTATGGGAGAGGCGTCCTTCTGGTTAATTAGCTTACTGTAATAGTATGCGTACTTTGCTTGTTGTTCAGGGTTTGTGATCATGTGGGTGTCGTTGCCGAGTTCGTTTATGTCAAAGTCCTGGGTGTACTGTTTCCATTTAGGGAGATTGGCGCCGTTTGGATCACCGTTCTTGCTGAAGTTGTACCAGTAGCCCTGGATAAGTTCCATGAAGTCGTAGTCCTTTCCCACCCAGTGATAGTCAAAGAATGGGTTGCGTTCACCCTTGTCAACGCGGCCGAATAAGTAGGGCATCTCAGCACAGTGAGGGCTACCTGCGGCACGGCCACGTTCTGTCTCGTTCTCCTTGACCATCAGCCATACAAAGGCCTTGTGGCCATATTGGTGACAGAGCTGGCCTATACGTATAGAACCCATAAGCATGATGTCGGAAGCTATTGTAGATGCCTGTTTGGTGGCCTCAACAGGTGTTGTAGCGGGATACCACTTTTTCATATTTTCAACGTTATCAGCAAAGGACTCTTCGAGGTACTTGTTAAACTCCTCCACGGTTAGACCGTCTTTGCCACCTGCTGGGAATTCTTGCGCACAGCTGCCTATAAGTACGTCGAAGTTATTGAAGTTTCCGCTGTCCATCATATTGGAGTAGGTATCCGGAAGAAACTTTCCATCCACGCAGAACATGAAACTCATAGGACCACGGGCGTTCTTTTCATAAGAGTCAAACAGATCCCATGCGTCACGCTGACGGAGTTCATCTATGCTTTGGCAGTCAATCTGACTCATGAAATCAACGCCACGCTTTTCCATCTCCTCCAGTGCGGGAGGTTGCATGAAGCCCCAGTAAATTGGTCCGCTTTCAATGGAGACACGTTGGATGATGTCCTTCATTAGGGGAGAGGCGTGTAGAGCTCCTGTAGCTGCGGCACCGCCAGACTGGCCGGCTACGGTGATGTTTTCTGGGTCACCCCCAAATGCGGCAATATTGTCTTTGACCCACTGGCAAGCTTTGCGCATGTCGTAGAGAGCATAGTTGCCCGAGGTACCGGCTTCTGCAGTCAAATACGGATGCGCAAAGAAACCAAAGAAACCTAGGCGATAGTTGATGGTCACAACAATGATATCCTTGCGCTTGGCAAAGCCGTCACCGTCACAAACGCTTTCAACACCGGAACCGGCAACCATGCCTCCTCCGTGAATCCAAACAAAAACAGGAAGTTTGCTTTCAGCAGTCTTTGCCGGGGACCAAATGTTTAGGTATAGACAGTCCTCCTCATACTGTGACCGCGCAAGCATCTGAGGTACGCCGTGGACATTAGCGGGCATACTTGCAATATCCATAACGTGTTGAATGGCAGCGGCGCTGTATTCCTTTGCTGCACGCACACCGCGCCAGCGGCCGGAATCCTGAGGTTGGCGGAAACGCAGTGCACCTACTGGCGGAGCTGCATAGGGGATTCCTTTGAAGATTTTTAGGCTGTCATCTGTATACCCCTGAAGCCAGCCCTGCTTGACTAATACTTTTGCATTCTCAAAATCAGACATATGTAGTGGCCCCTTTCAAATGTTTATAGTTATACGATAACATTTATGCCTGATAATTGCAATAAGAGATCACCAATTTACATCACTTTATAATATATTTGTGCTCATATATTGAGAATGCACAACTGTAAATGTGTGAAACCGTTTGACATTATAACACAGTTTAAACAGTTTAACGTAGGGACGGGTACCTTGTTAACGTAGCATAAAATGGAAATCATGTCAACACTTTATGACTGTAAGTAAATTGCATTTCTTGTCGATTTGGTGTAAAATGGATGCAAGTTTAAAGGTTTGTTTGTAATTTGTGAGGAGGAATGTGAGATGGCATACCCAGAAATTAAGGTACTACCCAATAACCCAGATGTAGAAGGATTGGCAATGCTTGTTCCTGATGTGGTTTTTTCTACGGCAACTGGCACTGAACTAAAGATGCAAATCATGGTGCCCTGGAGTAATTCGCGTAATGTTGATGGTAATGTTGTACATCGTCATCCGTTAATTGTGTTTCTTCAGGGAAGTGGCTGGACTTTCCCTGATGTAAACTACGAAATTCCTCAACTTGTAGAATACGCTAGGATGGGCTATGTTGTTGCAACTATTACCCATCGCAGTTTTGCAGATGGACATAAGGCACCGGCATTTTTGGAGGACACCAAGACGGCTTTACGCTTTTTGCGTAAAAATGCGGACCAATATGGTATTGACCCGGACCGTGTGTGCTTCTGGGGTACCTCATCCGGTGGTAATACCTCAATGCTTGTAGCGCTGACTGGGGATGACCCTGAGTATAAAACGGACGAATACGCTGAGTTCTCGGACAGTGTAAACGTAGTAGTTGAATGTTTTGGCCCAACAGATATGCCAAGACTTTTTGCAGCTGTAATTGATAACCCTGATTTCTCCCATGCTTTTGATGCTTTAGTTGGTGGTCCTATATCAGAACATATGGATGTTCTACATAATCTAAGTCCTTTACACCGTATAGAGAAAGGCAGGAAGTATCCGCCTATGCTGTTGATTCACGGTGATCATGACACAGTTGTTCCATATGAACAAGGTGAGTTGATGTTTAAGGCGTTAATTGATAATGGCAACGACGCTGAAATGATCCGTGTTACGGATGCCCCCCATGAAGACTCGTTCTGGAGTCGTGCTCTTCATGGAGAGATAGCGGATTTTATTAAGCATAAAATATAGGAATTTGGAGGTGGACGCTATGTACAAGCACTACGAATGGAAAACAGTGGCTGAGCTCCCTGCTTCAGAGCAGCTACCTGATCCTCTAATTAAGCAGGACGGAAATAGAGTGGCAAGTGCTGAAGAGTGGCCTGAGCAAAGGGAATACCTTAAGGCAATGCTACAACACTACCTTTACGGGAGTTTGCCCTCGGCACCAGGTAATACTACGGGTCGTATTATCTCATCTGAGGAGATCTATGATGGAAAGGCAGTCCATGAAGAGGTTGAGCTGAAATGCGGACCGGATAACAAAATAGTTTTTACTATCCATGTTGTACGCCCTAACACACCTGGGAAGTATCCGGTCATAGTTATGAACACCTTCTCGGTAAAGAGCTTCAGTCCAGAGATGCTTAAAGCGTTTAATGTCACCACTTCTCAAATTCAAGCTGACCGTCCCGTCTCCAGTCCCATAGAAGAAGAAATTCTATGCGGCCGGGGCTACTGCTTTGCTTTATTTGAATGCACGCAGCTTGCAACAGATGATAGTATATCAAAAGGACAGATATATGAAGCATACCCAGAACTTAATCTTAAGGTGATTGCTGCCTGGTCTTGGGGTCAGATGCGTGTCATAGATTACCTTGAAAGTGTAGATTATTGTGATATAGGGAAGATTATTGCTACCGGGCATTCAAGATACGGTAAAGTTGCACTTTGCACAGGGATATATGATGAGCGAGTTGCCCTATGTGCCCCGGTGGGGTCGGGCTGCGGGGGTGCTGGTTGCTTCCGAATACTCGGTGGTAAGGACGGTCCGGGATCGGGGTGCCAGGAGAGCTTGGGAAGCCTTGTTACAATGTTTCCACATTGGTTTTCTGACCACATTAAGTCCTTTTCCTCTTCTGATGGCATTAGTGTACCTGAACTTATGCAGGGTTTGAGGAATCCTGAAAATGATGGTAAGCCAAATACGTTAAGTTACAATCAGTATTTATCTGATAGATACCCTGTGAAAAATGAGTACAAGCTGCCATTTGATCTTCACACGGCAAAGGCGTTAATTGCCCCGCGTCTATTATTTACCTCGGATGGACTTGATGACGAATGGGCAAATCCATATGGTACTAAGGTGACATGGGCTGCTTCAGGCGATGTTTTTGCGTTTCTTGGAGTCGAAGAAAACAATGCAATTAATTTCCGAGAGGGAGGACATTCCTTCTCAGTTGAAGATTGGACTGAGCTTATCAAATTTGCAGACAACAAGCTAAAGGGTATTTAAAAGCAGTCGTGGGTGCACATCATAACAAAAAAGAGGATTCTTTTTACAAACGTTTGATATGTGAAAATCTAACTGATTATATGACAAAACGGAAATGACCTATCCGGGTACCAGCATTTCCAATATTGCAGGGACACTACGTATCAAGGAATATGTCCACTTTGATGTGCTTGAACAGGCTATAAACCTTTTCATAAAGGCAAATGACGGCATTAGGCTCAGACTTTCTTTAGATGAGGACGGGTCACCCCGGCAATATGTATCTGAATATTCCACAGTATCTGTGGAACTTAAAGATTTTTCTACCTTTGAGGATCCATTTAAGGCTTTGTATGAGTAGGATAGCATGATGGCGTCCATACCAATGGAGATACTTAATGCGGAGCTGTACAAGGTTTATATGGTTAAGATCAATGACCATGACGGTGGGCTTTTTTTTAATGTTCATCACATTATTTCTGATGCATGTTCTATAAACCAGCTTGGCAGTGAGGTTCTATTAAGCGCAATGAGGAGCTGTTTAGTTTAATAGAGCAGTCCAATGCAGGTATTTGCCGAACAAAGCCGTCATAGGTAAGTTAAAGTCAATTATTATGCCCTCCTCATTGACGACAATAAAACTGTCTGATATCCTATCTATCACCTGATGAAGGGCGATAGGTGCAATATTGAGGAAATTAAACTTAAATATCGCAACAACAAAACAGACTTCGGCAACTGTAAAAGCAACCGAATTGATCTCAAAGGTCAAATCAACCAAGTTAAAGGAAAATAAAATATTCAATAATAGCGGGGCTGCAATACCCAGAAGGAGCAACTTGGAGTACGTCCTTTATGCCTATTTCCACAGCCATTTTAGTTATACGGTTCGATGCTTC
>CAZIVK010000099.1:0-5969 GCA_964542515.1 uncultured Oscillospiraceae bacterium
CTCTATGGCTTCCGTGCTTATTCCAAAGGATAGGAATTTCTTTGGTTCAGACAGAAGTATGTATTTTGCCGCCTGTAGGGCCTCCCTTGATATAGGGACTGTACCGGTCATATCATCACCGCACTCACAGCATGTGATGTGTCCCTTTTTTGAGTGAAGAAATAATTCAGTTGCATTGTCCTGCCCACACACCTCACACTCAAAAAGATTGGGGGCGTAGCCCGAAAGCAGCATCACCCTCAGCTCAAATGCGGCCTTGATCTGGGCACGTAATTTCTTTTTTGTGGCAAGTGCGTAAAGGCAGTTAAGCCCCATTGACAACAGCTCAGAGGCGGGAGCGCCGGTGTCTGACACCGCATCCAGCACCTCAGCAAAGTAGCTACCCAGCGAGAGTGCCATAATGTCCGTCCTGAGTCCGGTAAAGTGTTCTAATGGGTCGGCGGAATTTACCGAATAGCGCCCGCGGCTCTCGTAAAGAGTGAAGTTTGAACAGGTCAAAAGTTGAGTCCCGGCTCTTGTTTGGCTCTGCCGCGACCTCGCTCCGGGACATGATGCCGAAACCTTACCGAGATCTCGGGTGAGGATTGTGAGCATCTTATCCGCGTCCTTATACATAACCTCTCTGAGCACGAGCCCTTCGGTTACAGTGAGCATATCTTCCTCATTCCATCAAAGGTATTAACCATTGTACCCAAAGTTTCTGAGCTGGGCAGCGGACTGTCTCCAATTTTCTTTGACCTTGACCCATGTCTCTAAAAACACTTTGGTACCCACTTGCTTCTCAATGTCAGTCCGTGCCAATGATCCTATCTGCTTAAGTTTGGCACCGCTCTTACCAATAATAATGCCTTTATGGCTGTCCCGCTCACAGTATATTGTAACACCAATGTTTGTGATGCCGGCGACCTCTTCATATTGTTCAACTGCTACTGCAACCCCGTGGGGCACCTCCCGGTCAAGGGTTAGGAGCATCTTTTCACGCACAATTTCAGCTACAATCTGGCGCAGCGGCTGATCCGAAACTTGGTCGTCAGGGTAGAGTGCGGGACCTTCTATAGCATACTTTCCAAGGATTCCCAAAAGCAGGTCTACACCGTCATTTTTCATGGCGGAGACGGGGACATATTCATCAAACTCATATACCTCCTTGTATGCAGATATTACCTCAAGGAGAATGTCCCGGGTGACTGTGTCAATTTTGTTTATAACCAACACTGCGGGCATCTGGGCCTTTTTAAGCTTGTCTATAAGGAGCTGCTCCGGCACTCCCACGTTTGGAATAGGTTCCACCACCAGTATGACAGCATCAACATCAGTGACACTTTCAGTTACTATGTTGTTCATGTAGTCGCCAAGTCTGTTTTTAGACTTGTGGAAACCTGGGGTGTCTATGAAAACAAGCTGGGCGTCACCATAAGTGCGCACAGCTGTTATTCTGTTGCGGGTGGTCTGGGGCTTGTCTGTAACAATTGCAATTTTTTCACCGGCTATGGTGTTTGCCAAAGTGGACTTGCCCACGTTTGGTCTTCCGGCGATGGCAAAAATGCCGTTTCTTGAAATATTATTCATGTATCTTCTACTCTCTATTTTTAATTATTTTATCTTCCCAGGTTGAGTTTGGCGAGGACTCTCTCCTCATGTGTACGCATAAGTTCCTTTTCAGCACCCTCATCCATGTGGTCGTACCCTAGGAGGTGAAGTACTGAGTGAACAGTGAGATATGCAAGCTCACGTTCCGGTGAATGACCGTACTCATCAGCCTGCTCAAGTGCGCGTTGCAAGGAGACCACCATATCACCAAGGTAGATGAGACCTGTTTCAGGGTCCATATTCTCAGCTGTTGGCTGTGGCACTTCCCCCGGCATCAACTCAAGCATTGGAAAGGACAGTACATCTGTAGGGCTGTCCACGCCTCTAGAATCACTATTTATCTCCTTGATACCTATGTCATCCGTGACAGACACGGAGATTAGGCATGGTGTTGTGATTCCCTCAAGGTCAAGCACAGCGAGTGCCGTCCTCTTAACAAGGGCGCGCTGCTGGGGTGTAAACTTGATACCCCGCTTCATGGACGTTACGGTTACTTTACTCATCTACCACCACGCCTCCTGCGGTCAGGGGCTTTGGCCGTGCGCTGTGGAGCGGACTTTTCATATTTTTCATAGGCGTTTACTATGCGCTGAACCAGTACATGCCTAACTACGTCCTTAGCAGTTAGCATGCAGATAGCAATGTCCTCAATACCTTCCAGTACACGGATAGCGTCCTTTAGCCCGGACACCTTGTCATTGGGGAGGTCTATCTGAGTAATATCACCGGTTATTACGACTTTTGAACCAAAGCCGATACGCGTAAGAAACATTTTCATCTGTTCACGGGATGTGTTCTGTGCCTCATCTAGAATTATAAAGGCATCATCAAGAGTCCTACCCCGCATATATGCCAGGGGGGCAACTTCAATATTTCCCCTCTCCAGGTGCTTTGCAAAGCCCTCTGCGCCAAACATTTCAAAGAGGCCATCATAGAGGGGTCTCAAATAGGGGTCCACCTTGTTCTGAAGGTCACCCGGTAAGAAACCAAGCTTTTCTCCGGCCTCCACAGCCGGGCGGGTCAGTATTATTCTACTAACTTCCTTATCCCTAAATGCAGCTACAGCAGCGGCTACAGCCAGATATGTTTTACCTGTACCAGCCGGACCTACACCAACTGTAACAGTTTTCTTAAGGATAGAGTCAACATATTTTTTCTGTCCGACAGTTTTTGGCTTTATGGGCTTTCCGCGGGCGGTCACACAGATAACGTCCTTTGCGACGCCTTCAAGCTCCCTCTCCCTGCCCTCCCTGACGAGGCCTATAACGTACCTGACGTTCTGCACATTAGGAGTTTCACCCCTTGCACTGAGGGACAACAGCCCCTCAATTGTTTTGGATGCTTGGATTACATCCTCAGCCTCACCAGTGATTTTGAGTTCATTTTCACGGCTCACCACTTTTACATTCAGCTCATCCTCAACAATCCTCATGTTCTCATCAAAGGATCCAAAAATGTCAATAATTGCGTCCATGCGTTCGATACTTATAATTTGCTCTGTCATCCGGTTTAACCTCCGAGTTCATTCCATATAGGTATTAGGGCTGCCTTGGCTATATCCTCCTTGCAAACCGCAGTGAGAGATACGGTCAGGACATTGTCCTTTATTTCCTCTTTAAATTCTGTAGAGATAACTTTCCCCTCATCCAGCATACTGTGAAGCCTCTCCGTAAGGGAGTCCCTCAGGGTGCCGGTAAAAAAGTCAGCTTCAGCCGTTGCGGGGGTCAGTTTATACTCACGCTTTTCCTCTATAGACAGAGTTATTGGCAGTATATAGCCCCCCGGCAACTGTGGCTGTCTATACTCAATAATATTATCATACTTATCATATGAAATGCTACCATTAAAATAGAAATTTATTCTCCTCCCCGCAACATTAAGGGCATATTTCCTCGTACTCTCTCCTGTATACTCCTTTCTCCTTACTTCCAATGGTATTTTTACCGAAAGAAAGTAGCGTGTTTCCGCTTCAGCCACCGCCATAGCGTGCACCAATCTCATCCCGATGGCGGTATCTATTACTCCGCTAGCTATAAGCTGTCCTTCTGTCACCGAATCACCCGCGGCAACCTGCCTTGTCCCCTCCAAGACATGAACCTTACTTATTATGCCCGCCTTTTTTGCAACAATGTTACAAGATGTCTTTTCATCTACAACCTCCGGTCTCCCTTCCCTCTCGCGCACCTCGGCAATGGCAGTACTGCCACGCACATTGAGGGCAAACCAAGCGAGGTCATCTATTTTTAGCAGAACATCGTCCTTTAGCATCTCAAAATCAATAGCTGATACAGGAGTTCCTATACCAACACCCATGTGCTCCAGAACTCGGATTATTTTCTCATCGTTTATCCCAACATTTCCACTTACCTCTATCTTCCATATGCGCTGAGACAGGCTGTACACCATAACTACAGACAGCAGCATAAAGGCAATAAATATGTACCTCTTTCTAAATCTCCATACCAAAAACGGCGCCCCCCTGTTTGCCAAAACCTTTACATCGTAAGGCTCACCGGGTATAACCTTTTTGAGCTGCAGATAGTCCGTAATAAGAATTCTGGCCTTGATTGACATGTCACCAGTCTTCTGGAGTCTCCAAAATGACAGCCCCTCGTTTGTGCACCTGTTAATCAGTCCCTCCGGGTCCGACCCCCTGATCTCAATCTCAACATACCCCTTTAACATGCTAATTATATTCAGCATCGATACCGCCCCTTCTTGCTATATTAAAAACTCCACACCCAAAACAAGCCCCCGTATAGTCAGCTCCGACGAGGTCACGGTTAAGATCTGCAAATTATCCCCAACAATCTTTATTATTGCTTTTCCTCCCGATACCGCTATGGCACTGGTACCGTACTCCAGGATACCCCCATGATTTTCTATCAACACCTCTCCTGTGCCGGTTATCTCCACCCTTGCAATACCTGCTATTACCTCCCGCGGAACGTTGAAAATTTCAGCCACCTTGAGCAGCAACCCCATAATAATGCACCCCATTTCTAAGCACCGATGCCTATAGTCATACTTATGCGCGGTCAGGCTAAAACTTGAGGAATACTTCAGACAAACCGTATTACTTTGCGTTTTCCCAAATATATTGAATAGTGGGAAACGTTTGATTACGGGAGGTATTTGATGGGTATTTTAGCCAACCGCAAGGTCCTGGAGGTAACTGCCGCCGTTATTATATTTTTATCTGTAATAGGGCTAGTCAGCAACCCCGCCGAGACCACGGACGCAGCTAAGGATGGACTGCTCCTCTGCTACAATGTAATAATTCCATCACTATTTCCGTTCTTTGTGCTCTCCACTATGGTGGTAGAGCTTGGGCTGGCTCGATACCTGGGAAGAGCACTAGACAAGATAATGCGACCGCTCTTCAACGTCAGCGGTGCGTGTGCAATGGCCTTTGCACTGGGCTTTATTGGTGGCTATCCAACCGGCGCCAGAACTGCAATTTCCATTTATGAAAATGGGCTCTGCACCAAGCGCGAGGCGGAGCGGCTGCTAAGCTTCTGTAACAACTCCGGCCCTGCATTCATCCTAGGCGTGGTAGGTGCAGGTGTTTTTTCCAGCAGCAAAGCGGGAATCCTCCTCTATTTAGCCCACGCTGTCTCATCAATAATTGTAGGGATAATCTTTAGATTCTACGGGCGTGAAAAAGGAGAAAACAAGGTTTACCCCGCCATGCAGATAGAGACTGTCCAAATCACCACATCCTTCACCAAGGCAGTTGTATCGTCCTTTCAATCCACAATAAATATATGCGCATTTGTTGTATTCTTTACAGTGGCTATAAGAATGCTATTCATGTTTGGGATTATTCCCTTTGTAGCGGATATCTTAGGGGTTATTTTAACTCCCATCGGGGGTGGAGCAACTGATGCCGAACGGCTGTTGACAGGTATGATTGAAATATCATCCGGAGTTTGGAGCTTGCGGGATGCAGCAACAGGGGCAAGGGAACAACTGGCCATGGCCGCCTTTATGCTGGGCTGGGCGGGTATCTCTGTCCACTGCCAGGTACTCTCCTTTATTGGGCAGAGTGGCCTCACTACCAGAACCTATATTGTGGGAAAGATACTGCACGGCCTTATATCAGCAATACTGGTCTATTCCCTCGCTGGACTCTTCCGCTTTGAAGCTCCAGTGGCGTCCTACCTTGTTGAGCAGCTTGACGGAATTGTATCTCAAAGCTTTAGTACCTCCCTCTTTGTGTCCCTGTCCTCCTCTGTCGCTGTACTGACTTTAATTGCCCTTCCTATGATTGTAAAACATAGGAAAAGAATGATTGACAGGTAAGCTTTGGGACAGTATAATACAGGAGATGAAATTGAGAATCATTTTCATCTCCTATATCATTCTTACTGGGAGGT
>CAZIVK010000100.1:0-5955 GCA_964542515.1 uncultured Oscillospiraceae bacterium
AGAAAGCTACTATCCCCTTATTCAATATTTCGAACTGTGAATTAATTGACATCTGATGTCAAAACAGTTATTATGTAATCAATACACCGTTAGGTTTAGAAAGGGGCTTGTCTATGTATTTAAAACATTTCGAAAAACTAATCCAACTTCAACAGGATCGTGTAAAAGCCATGAAGAGCCAGGGAGATTTTCTCTCATATGATACACTTGATAGTATTATTATTGGTGTCTGCGGTGGTGACGGGATAGGCCCAACAATTACCGGTGAGGCACAACGTGTTCTTGAATATATACTCGCTGAGGAAGTTGCCAGCGGAAAAGTAGAATTCCGTACCATTGAAAACCTCACAATAGAGCACCGCGCAGAAAAAATGCAAGCAATTCCAGATGACGTTCTGGCCGAGCTCAAGGAGTGTCACGTAATCCTGAAAGGTCCAACAACCACCCCACGCAAAGGTGATGAGTGGCCAAATATTGAGAGCGCAAACGTCGCCATGCGTAAAGAACTAGATCTATTTGCAAATGTCCGCCCCGTCTCAATTCCGGACGAGGGAATTAACTGGAGATTTTTCCGGGAAAACACTGAAGGTGCATACGCTGCTGGAAGCCTTGGTATAAAGTTGGATGATGACATAGCCGTTGACTTTACATTTACCACCGAGCAGGGCACAGACCGTATAATCCGTCTTGCATTTGAATACGCTAAAAAAACAGGCCAAACAAGGGTAACAGCAGTAACAAAGGCAAACATTATCAAAACAACTGACGGTATGTTTTTGGACAACTTCTACCGCATAGCAAAGGATTACCCCAATATTGAAGCTGATGACTGGTACATCGACATAATGACCGCCAAACTAATTGATACAAAGCGCCGCAGCACATTCCAAGTCTTAGTCCTGCCAAACCTCTATGGAGATATATTAACTGACGAAGCCGCAGAATTCCAGGGCGGAGTAGGCACTGCCGGAAGCGCCAACATAGGTAAGCGTTATGCCATGTTTGAAGCCATCCACGGCTCAGCTCCAAGAATGGTTTCGGAAGGACGCGCCCAGTACGCAGACCCAAGCTCCATGTTCAGAGCAGCCGTCATGCTGCTGGAACACATTGGTGAGCTTGAAAAAGCTAAGCTTTTAGAGACTGTTTTGAATGATTGTGCAGCTGAAAAGCGCCTGGTAATAACTGGAAGGGATACCGGTGCCACCTCATCCCAGTCCTCAGACTATATAATGGAAACACTCAAAAAGTATTCTCAGAGATAATAGAAAAGAGGAGGACATATATATGACAAAAAAAGTTTCTATTGCAGTTATACGCAGACTCCCTAAATACTACCGCTACCTGGATGAAATTCACGCTAAGGGTGTAACAAGAGTATCCTCAAAAATACTGGCTGAGGAGATGGGTTTTACAGCCTCGCAAATCCGCCAGGATCTGAACTGTTTTGGGGGCTTTGGCCAACAGGGCTACGGTTATAACGTAGAAAAACTCCGCAGTGAGATTGCGGATATTCTTGGCTTGAACCAAAACTTCAATGCCATCCTCCTCGGAACAGGTAACCTTGGGCGTGCACTCATGAATAACTTTAACTTTGATCGTGCCGGATTTAACCTTATAGGTGCATTTGATATCTCAGATAATGCCGTCGGAACAACTGTAAATGGGGTCTCCGTATATCACACAAACAACCTGGAGACATTTGTTGAAGAACACCACCCTGAGCTCGCAGTGCTCACCATGCCTGCTTCTCAGACAGCAGATATCGCCAAACGCCTTGAAACCCTGGGCATAAAGGGTGTTTGGAACTTCACAAACGAGGATTTGAGGGCTGAAGACACAAAAATGAAGGTGGAAAATGTACACTTCACGGACAGCCTTATGACCCTCTGCTACATGATAAACGAATAAATTACTTCCGGCCATGTTAGGCATCAAGCTTAACATGGCCGGAGCTCTATTCTACAGACTTAAGGGACTCGGTCATATTGATCTTTTCAATCTTCTTTCCAATCATCAGGTTTACCAGAAGCACAATCACAAAGGTTGCTATAAATGCTATGAGATAGCTTGTGAAAAATATCTGTGTCTTGAAGCTGACCATATCCACATTGATTTGACCCATTATAAAGCCATGGAGCAATTTACCCAATACGAGTCCACTGAGGGCACCAATGGCCGCGAGGGTTATAGTTTCCCGGAAAACATATGCCTGGTTCTCCTTGTGGAAGAAGCCCAAAACCTTTAGCGATGCAATCTCCCGGCTGCGCTCGGTTATATTGATATTGTTGAGGTTGTATATTACCACAAACCCAAGCGCTCCAGCAAACACTATGACCAACCAAATGATGTAGTTTAGACTCTGCATCATGTTCCCTATCATCACCCTCATGTCGTTTAAAACCGACACTGATGCCACACTGTCACTCTTTAGTACCTGCGCAGAAACTGAATAGATGTCACCGCCTGCGGCGGTGGCATATGCATTTTTGTACTGAGGTTGCTCACCATACATATCTTGATGTGTCTGTGCGGTCATGAGGATGTAGTCACCTACATAGTTATCAAATACTCCGCGTACAACTATGTCAGCTGTTTCATTCTCATTTATTTTAACTGAAACTGTGTCACCGGGTACAACTCCAAAGTCATCAGCAAGCCTCTTATTTATGGCAGCCTCTCCATCTGAAGGAAATGGTACCGGTACGCTGTCCAAACTTAACACCATCAACTTTGAGATGTCCGGGTCACTTGTTGCTACTTCTGATACCTTTTTCATCCTATCTCCATGTATTATCTCAACCTCAGCAGACGATACAAACACAAGTTCAGATAGTGTGTCAAAGTAAACCTCGCCAAACTCAGCCATGTCCTCACTGCTCTGAGGGTCCATGAAAGAGATCTCGTAGTCATAGACCATAATAGAATCAAACTGATCGTTTGCAACGTTACCAATTGAGTCGTTGATTCCAAGTGCCGCAACTATAAGCGCTGTACACCCTGCAATGCCCGTAATAGTCATGAAAAAGCGTTTCTTATACAGAAGTATGTTCCTTATAGATACTTTATGGAGAAAACTTATACGCCTCCACAGCACCGGTATGCGCTCCAAGAGCACACGTCTACCTGCTTTTGGTGCCTTTGGCCTGATGAGCTGGGCGGGCACCTGTAGCATTTCTGCTTTACAGGATACATATGTTACGCCCGCAGAACATATTAGTGATGCAGCTAAGGAGATTAGCGCCAGCTGTACATCAAACACGTACTCAAGAGGTGCAAATTCATAGAGCATACCGTAAGCTTTCCAGATTGCCATAGGGAAAAACTTTGTTCCCAGCAGGAATCCGGCCACATATCCCAAAACTGCCGCACTGCCGGAATAAAACATAAACCTACCATTAATTGCTGCGTCGCTGTAACCCAAGGCTTTAAGTGTACCAATTTGAGTGCGCTGTTCATCCACCATCCTGGTCATAGTTGTGGAACAGACCATTGCGGCCACTAAGAAAAAGAATAAAGGTAGAACCCTTGCTATCCCAGCCACAATAGATGAGTCATTCTCAAAATTGACATAGCCTATGTTTTGATTCCTATTAAGAACGTAGACTGTGGGTTTAGGTATATCTGAAACTTCTTTCCGAGCGTCCTCAATTTCAAGCTCTGCCTCAGTCAACTCCTTCTCAGCCTCAGCAAAAGCTTCGTTCGCCTTCTCTTTGCCATCTAAATACTCCTGTAGACCTGTTTGATATTCCGCTCTCCCCTCCTCAAGAGCAACCCAGCCCGAGGAGATATCCTTCTTGTTCTTATCTATCTTTCTTCTTGCACTATCTAGCTGAGACTTGGCCTCTGCCAACTGGGCCTCTGCAGCTGCAAAACTTGCGGCAGCTTCAGCTTTACCCGCATCCAGCTCCATTTGTCCGGCCTCCAGCTGTGCAAGCGAGTCCTTTAGTGCTAGGTACTGCTCTGTTTCAATACCGCTACTCTCTATTTGAGCTATAGCAGAACTTACAATCTCTATGTTTTCAGTCAGCTCAGCTTGTTGCGCGTCCAAAACTGCCAATGTATCAGCGTGTTCCGTTTCATATTCCACGCGAGCGGTATCATAGTCCTTAATACCCTTTAGATAATCTCTCTCAGCGCTGACTATAGCCTTATCCCCGTCTTTGAGCTTTTCTTCCTGCTCGGCTATGGTCTGTTCTGCGTCCTGCAGCTCTATTAAGGCGCTGTTCAGCTCCTCCTCTGCATCAGACCGCTCAGTTAGATATTCTTTGCGGGCCGAGGCGAGTTCCTCCTCTGCATCGGATAGCTTCTCCTCCGCTTCACCTAGTATCTCACTGTACCTAATTTCAGCTCTGTTCTCTAACTGGGACTTAAAATGTTCCTCATTATCATTTATAAGATTTTTGTAATCCTGCCCGTAGATCCTATAACTACTACCTAGGCTTATCACAATATCTGTATAATAATTAGCTGTAAAGGCGTCCTCCAGAAGATATGCAAAGGCAGAAACTGTGCCGTCTGCAAGTGTGGTGGATCCCCTGTCATAGTTTATATAATTGACTGAATCAGCAAGACCTACAACGGTGAATTCTTTCCCATTTAAGGCGTCAAATGTGTCGGTATCATTAGCTTCAGAAAGACGGACCACTGAACCAATTACATCCTCGGAAAAATACCTGTAGTCAAGCAGACATTCATCCTGAGACTCAGGCGCTCTACCCTTTAGAACATTAAGTACGGAAATGGTATTAGTTATAGAATGTGCCTTAAGGACAATATCCTCCCCACCGCCTACATTTGCCAATATATCCAATGTATGTGTGCCCTCTGCCGCAACACCCTCCTGTGCAGCAAAAAACTGTACGTCATCCTTAGTCAGTCCTAGCGTGGAGATTAACCGGAAGTCATACATATTATATTCTTTCACATATACGTCAAGATTGTTTACCATAGCGGGCTGCGTCATTTTTAGTCCAGAAAAAAAGGCGACTCCCAGAGCAATAATTGCCATAATAGCAAGATACCGCTCCCACGTGTGGTAGATCTCACGTCTATTGTTCTTACGCCATGCAGAGTTTCCCCTCATTACCATTCAATCTCCTCTACAGCCATAACCTTCTCATTTTTTACTGCAGATATGACCGTTCCGCTCCTCATTTTTATGACGCGGTCAGCCATGGTTGTAAGAGCTGAGTTGTGGGTGACAATAACTACAGGCATACCGTTAATGCGGCTTTGATCCTGCAGCAGCTTGAGGATTTGTCTACCAGTTTGATAGTCCAGCGCACCGGTTGGCTCATCACAGAGTAGAAGTTTTGGATTTTTGGCAAGTGCTCTGGCTATTGCAACCCTCTGCTGTTCACCTCCGGACAGTTGTGCCGGAAAATGTCCCATCCTATCCCCCAAACCAACACCCCTAAGCACTTGTTCTGCGGGAAGCGGATTTTTTATCATCTGAGTAACTATTTCCACATTCTCCAAAGCCGTAAGATTTGGTATTAGATTGTAGAACTGAAAGACAAAGCCAATATCTGTGCGCCTAAAACCTGTAAGCTCATTTTTGTTAAATGACGATATAATCTTATCTCCCAATTTTACTGTACCGGAGGTAAGTGTGTCCATACCACCCAATATATTCAGAAGTGTTGTCTTACCTGCGCCGGACTGCCCAACAATTACGCATATTTCTCCCTCACCTATTTCAAAGGATACGTCCTTCAATGCTGACAGCTCCACATCCCCGGTCCGGTACACCTTGTTTACTTTTTCAAACTTTACAAATGTCCCCATATAACTTAAAGCCCTTCCTATTTGACAGTTGTTCATAAATGAACTTTAGTCTATTATAATATAGGCTTAAATATTTTTCAATGAACAAACTGTTAATAAAAAGTGAATAAAAAAGCCGGAGTTTTCACTCCGGCCTAAAGGACAAATTATGGGAAATATTTATTGAGA
>CAZIVK010000101.1:0-5921 GCA_964542515.1 uncultured Oscillospiraceae bacterium
TATTACCGACTTCGTACATGATGGTATCCACAACTATCCCATTATCACCAATATGAGTATTAACAGAAACCTCAAGTACTTCGATTTTCGATTGCATAACTTCAACCTCCAAAAATAAGTATAACGTTTTACGATAATATATTATAAGTAAAGATAAAAGTCAATAGATTTACTAGGATCGGGGCATTATCAGAAAGGCAAGGGAAACAGTATTCCCTTGCCTTTGAAAGTATATTGTAATTGGTTTACCTCACGGGTTCGGACTGGGTGAAGGGACAATTGCAGAAGGGTGGATAGATCACGCGGTTAGATTTTGGGAGAACCAGATGAAATGAGCTGGTAAATGACCTGATTCCTGCCGTGGAAGGAACCTACTCGACCTATGCGGAGAACACATCGTCAGAGGATATTAAGAATCTTATTTATTCTGCAGCTTGTATGCAATGTTATAGCCGTGTTCCTTTAGGAGGGCTTCAATTTCAAGGGTGTTAATTGCGTTTGTGCCTACGACAACATCGCTTTTTCCGCCTGTTCCACGGTAAACTGCTACGTGTGTTATGTTGGCGTTGAATTTACCAAAGATTCCTGTTAAGTCAGATAGTATGCCGGGGGCATCCGTAGCTTCAATGGTTAGGCGGGTTCCGGGCTCTTTGAATCCGAGGAGTTCAATGAAGGCGTCTAGCAGGTTACTTTCAGTCAGTATTCCTACGAGTTTACCGTCATCCACTACGGGCAGACAGCCTACGTCGGAGCCGCGCAGAAGTGTGGCTGCTTCCTCTAATAATTCACCGGAAGATATCGTAATGGGGTTCTTTGTCATGATGCTACTAATTTTTGTCTTGGCAAGAAGGTAGCTGATTTCTCCCATGCTCAGGGAAGTTGCTTTGGAAGGGGAGTAGTGGGAGATGTCATTGCTTGAAACAAGGCCAACGAGTTTATCCCCTTTTAGCACAGGTAGCCGTTTGACCCCATACTTTGTTATAAGTTCCTGGGCGTCCAAAACAGTTTGATTGGGTGATACCGTAAAGGGGTTCGAAGTCATTTTATTACGTACAAACACAGGATCAACCTCCTAAATATGCTTTTTTTATTTCATCGCTCTGCATGAGCTCAGCGCCGGTGCCGGATAGAGTTATGGAGCCTGTTTCCATGACGTAAGCGCGGTCAGCTATCTGCAGAGCACGTACGGCATTTTGCTCTACGAGAAGCACAGTGGTTCCGGCATCATTGATTTTTTTGATTATGTTAAAGATCTCCTGTACAAATAGCGGAGCAAGGCCCATGGAGGGCTCATCAAGAAAGAGCATGCGGGGGTTACTCATCAGGGCACGGCCCATGGCGAGCATCTGCTGTTCCCCTCCAGATAGTGTGCCTGCCATCTGCTTTTTCCGGTCTGCTAGAATGGGAAAGTGGTCGTAGACCATGGCTAGGTCCCTGTTTATACCTGCTGAGTCCCTCCTTAAGTAGGCCCCTAGCTGCAAATTTTCAAGGACGCTCATAGAATAGAAGACTCTTCTGCCCTCTGGGACGTGTGAAATACCTAGCTTGACACGCTCCCGGGGGGTTGTGTTTACAATGTTTTTACCCTCATAGATGATCTCGCCGTCTGTAGGGGACTTCAGAGCGGACACAGTCCTCAGTATGGTTGTTTTGCCGGCTCCGTTAGCACCGATGAGGGTTACAATTTCACCTGCTCCTACGGCGAAGGAGATGTCCTTAAGGGCATGTATGACTCCAAAATGGACGTTAAGATTTTTGATTTCAAGCATTTTCATCGTCCTCCCCAAGATATGCTTTGATGACGCGTTTGTTTGCCTTTATCTCGTCGGGATCTCCATCGGCTATTACAACACCGTAATCTAAAACATATATTCTCTCACATATCTTCATAACAAGGGACATGTCGTGCTCGATGAGGAGAATTGTCAGGTTATACTTTTCTCGTATCCATTTAATCAACTTTGTCAGTTCTGCTGTCTCTGCGGGATTCATACCTGCAGCGGGTTCGTCCAACAGAAGTACTACGGGGTCTGTGGCAAGTGCCCGCGCTATTTCCAGGTGGCGCTGCTCGCCATAGGGGAGGTTTTTGGCCAACTCATCTTTTTTTCCTGCAAGGCCAAAGATTTCCAGCAGTTCTTCAGTCTTTTCGGTAAGCTCGCGCTCCGCTTTGGCGTAGGGGTACAGGTGGAAAAAGGAGGTGAACAGCCCGTAATTGACGTTTTTGTTCATTGCAATACGGACATTATCCAACACTGTAAGGTCCTTGAAGAGCCTTATGTTCTGGAAGGTTCTTGATATGCCCTTTTTGCAGATACGGTTTGGCTTGAGACCCTGAATCTTGTGGTGTTTGCCACCCCTTTTAAGGAGAATGTTGCCGCTGGATGGCAGATAGACACCTGTGAGTAGGTTAAATACGGTTGTTTTACCGGCACCGTTAGGACCTATAAGGCCGACGAGTTCGCCTTCAAAGAGCTCGATATCAACCTTTGAGACGGCTGTGAGCCCCCCAAACGATTTTGTTAGGTTTTCAACTTTTAGTATGGCCATTATGCGTCACCCCTCTTCTTGCGAGAAAATCCAGATCCTAATTTTTTAAGAAGTGACATAGAGAGCTCCTTTGAACCCATAATGCCCTGTGGACGGAATAGCATAATAGATATTAACAGTAGGGAATAGATGATCATCCTCAGCTCGGAGAACGACTGGAGGAATGTGGATATAAGGGCGAGTACGATGGCTGCAATGATAGACCCGGACAGACTTCCAAGTCCACCAAACACAACAATTACAAGTACGTCAATTGACTTAAGAAAACCAAAGAGATCGGGCTTAAGGAAAAAGAAAAATGATGCGTATAGGGCACCTGCAATACCTGCAAAGAATGCTCCCATTGTGAAGGCTGTGGTTTTGTATTTTGTTGTGTTTACGCCAATGGATTCAGCGGCGGTTTCATCCTCCCGGACAGATATGCAGGCCCGGCCATGGGATGAGTTTATGAAGTTACTAATAATGACGATTGAACCTACCGTCAGAATGTAGAGCGATGTCCAGTTTGTAAATTGGGGGATTCCAATTAGACCGGCGGCACCATTGGTTATGTCAAGGTTGAGGAAAAGAATTCGGATAATTTCAGCCATTCCCAGTGTGGCTATGGCGAGATAGTCTCCGCGTAGTCTCAACGTGGGCAGACCAATAATAGCACCTACAAGGGCTGCGCTCACTGCGCCTACGGATACACCGGCAATAAACCCTATAATAGTGGGGTTTCTAAGTGTGATGATTGCGCAGGCGTATGCGCCTATGGACATAAACCCGGCGTGGCCCAGTGAAAACTGCCCGGTAAAGCCTGTGATCAAGTTGAGGCTTGCTGCTAGAATTATGTTGATGCAGATAGTGGCTATTGTTGCTTGGATAAACCCATCAATAACACCTACCATAATCAGGACCTGAACAATAACATAAGCAGCTACTACAACCAGAGCTTTAATAAATGTTTTATTCTTAAGCATTCTCTTCATAATTAAACTTTCTCCCTAACATTCTTCCCGAGGAGTCCGGAAGGCTTGATGATGAGAATGAGGATAAGCAGACCAAAAACAACGGCATCCTTATATAGGGAGCTGCCATAGCCCGATACAAAGGTCTCAATAATTCCGATGAGGTAACCACCGATCATGGCTCCCGGAATCAATCCTATACCGCCAAAAACAGCGGCAACAAATGCCTTGAGTCCCGGCAACACACCCATAAGAGGATTAATGGAGTTGTAGTAGATGCCCACGAGAACTCCGGCAGCTCCTGCGAGGGCAGACCCCAGAGCAAAGGTAAATGAAATGGTGGAGTTGACGTTAATCCCCATGAGTTCGGCTGCATCCCGGTCTAGGGATACGGCTCTCATGGCTTTTCCTATCCTTGTCTTTTTGACGATGACCTGGAGGAGTATCATAAGTATAAAGGTGATTGCTACTATCATAATTTGCTGGGAGGTGATAGTAAGTTTACCGAAGGAGTATTTTTGGGTGAGCCATCCCGAAAACTGTGGGTAGGCTCTGACATTAGCACCAACAAAGAACATGGTACCGTACTCCAATAGCATAGAGACCCCAATAGCAGTAATTAGAACCGCAATTCTTGTTGCATTTCTGAGAGGCTTATATGCTATTTTCTCTATAATGATACCCAGTACAATGCAGATAAGCATGGCAATTATAAGCGATGGGAATACACCCAGCTTTAAGATTGTCATGCAGAAATAGCCCACATATGCGCCTATCATATAGATGTCACAGTGTGCAAAGTTGATCAGCTTAATGATCCCGTAAACCATGGTATATCCCAGTGCGATGAGAGCGTAGATGCTCCCAAGCGATACACCGTTAATAATCTGTTGAACTAAATTTTCCAAAAACGTCTCCCTCCCCAATACTATATATTGAGATGTAACAAGGACGACAGAATCGCCCTTGTTACCTTCTATGATGTAGATGTTTGACTTAGTTAGTTTTTATGGCCGATGTCTGTACACCGTTTTCTAAGCCTATTATGACAATTGATTTGATTGCGTTGTGATTTGTATCAATGCTGAAGGACCCTGTGACACCGGGGAGTTCAACTGTAGCGGCCAGTGCATCCTTAAGGGATTCACGGTCCAGTGTTTCACTGCGGGAGAGACCATCAGCAAGGAAGTAGGCTAGATCATATCCCAGTGCACTGAAGGCGTCTGGATTTCTTCCGTATTCTGCATTAAAGGCTGCTATGAAGTTAGCAACTGCAGGATCTTCATCAAGTGCGGAGTAGTGGTTTGAGAAGTAGACATTGGTAAGAGCATCAGCTCCGGCGAGATCAGCAAGTTCCGGGGCTTCAAAACCGTCTGCTCCAAGAATAGGTGCATCTATTCCGAGGGAACGTGCCTGCTTGATTATAAGTCCGGCCTCCTCATAGTATCCTGGGAGATAGATAACATCAAAGTCCAGTGAATTAATTTTTGTGAGAATTGCGTTGAAGTTGGTCTCTTTGGTGGCATATGCTTCTTCGCCAACAATTTCTCCGCCATTTGCCACAAAGGATGCTGAGAAGTTTTCCGCAAGACCCATGGCGTAGTCACTTGATGAGTCTTTGATGATTACGGCTGTTTTTGCTGAAAGGTTATTGGAAGCAAATCCGGCCATGGCTGTTCCCTGGTATGAGTCTGCAAAGCAGATACGGAAAGCGTACTCTTTAATATTACCTTCACTGTCAACAGTTACGTCATCAGCAGTGGCTGAACCACTCATTACGGGAATTTTTGCTTGTTCCGCAACAGCAATTTCTGACTTGAAAGCTCCTGAAGTTGCGGGTCCCAAGATTGCGAGTACCTTGTCTTGAGATATAAGTCTGTTGGCCAGTGTTACTGCCTCTGCAGGTTCTGACTTGTTGTCATACTCAACGAGTACAATCTTCTTGCCGTCAATTCCGCCTGCTGCATTGATTTCATCAATAGCGAGCTTTATCCCGTTGACAGAGGCCTGCCCGTAGGAGGCGACATTGCCACTCAGCTCGTAGTTTATGCCGATTTTGATTTCATTTGCGTTTGAACCTGTTTGACAACCTGCTAGAACTGAGATTACGAGAACTAATGCTAGAATAATTGTTAGTTTTTTCATAAGGTCACCTCACTTAAAATTATTTTTCATTGTATAGCTTTTGCGGCACTTTGTCAAGATAGCAATGCAATGAGTTAATTGTTTAACGCATAATCAAGGACGGCCTTAATCTTTTCTTTTGCGCTGGAATCTATTTGCACATGGCTGTTTTTTACATTCCCATAAAAGAATAGAGATGCTCCATCGTCCGATTTTTTTGTCACACGTGTACATGCAGAAAGCATATTATCGGGGGTAAAACATTGGAGTTCTGCCTGCGATGCACCGCAAAAACTATCT
>CAZIVK010000102.1:0-5871 GCA_964542515.1 uncultured Oscillospiraceae bacterium
AAATGAGAAAGGTTTTATCATTGTTACTTGCACTTCTACTTATCGCATCGCTCTTGGCAGGCTGTGCTCAGGATGAACCTTCGGAGGCTGAACCCAGTATTAAGCCCACCGCTCAAGAAACGGCAAAGCCTAGTGAATCTAAGGAACCGGAGGCCCCCAAAGCAGTTGCAGAAGGAGGTCAGCTCAAACTGCCCCTTGTGGAAAGTACCACTACCTTTACTGCATGGAACAGCTGGGACGTTTCTACATCAGGAATTACTGACAATAACGAAAGTTACGCGTATCAAAAACTTGAAGAACTTACCAATGTCCACATCCAATGGTTCCACCCTGCAGCGGCCCAGGCGGGGGAAAACTTCAACCTTTCAATTGCCTCGGGTGATTACTATGACACATATATGTGTAGCATTGGTAACCTTTTAGGCGGGCCGGACTACTACATAGAAAATGAAATTTTCATTGACCTCACACCGTATATGGCTGCGGTAATCCCTAACTACAAATATGTCTGTAATATTGATGCGGGAACTCTCCCTACTACCATCACTGATAGCGGATATGTTGTAGGATTCTGGCAGCTTGCCAAAACATTGCAGTGGCCATGGCTCGGCCCTCTCGGAAGAACTGATTGGCTCACAGAAATGAATATGGCCATACCTGAAACATATGACGAACTCTATGATGTGCTTGTGGCTTTTAGGGATGTAAAAAATGCTGAGTTCCCGCTCTCACTCACATCCTCAGGGCTTGATGGATGGCTTATGGCCGGATTTGACACAATGTATGTCCCATCAATGGGCCAGTTTTTTATTCAGGTGGATGGCCAAGTCCGTTTTGGTGCCACTGAGCCTGGGTTTAAGGACTTCATATTGCTGATGAAGGACTGGTACTCACAAGGACTTATAGACAAGGATTTTTATACTAAAACTGATTTTCTACAGCAGCCCGCATCTAACGTCGGTGACATAACTCAAGGTAAAGTTGGTGTCGGCAGATCCCTGTACACCTTCCCTGACTTTATGGAGCGTATGGCTTTGGCTGCAGGTATTGAGGGCCTTGAATGGTGCGGCTTCTACCAACCTGTAAAAAACAAAGGTGACAAAATCAGAGTATCTATGGAGAGCACCGCCACAAACTTCTATAAAGGTGGACTTGGAACAATTTCCACCCAGTGTGAGGATATAGAAACTCTTCTACGCTGGTATGACTACTTCTATACAGAAGAGGGCTCAATTCTTGCTAACTACGGCATTGAAAACCAAGGGTTCACCTATGTTGACGGAAGACCAAAGTCAACTGAGCTTGTTTACGCAGATGCAGAAGGCCGCGCAATGAACTCAATGTTCCCACTATACGCTATGGCCCAGTCCCAACCTATGTGGTATGATTGGGAGCGCGAGCTCAGCCCTGAAACCACAGACAAGGTGTTGGACACTAAGGATCGCTTTATGAAGAACTGGGTTGGTGACTGGACACTACCAACGGTCTCCCCAACAAATGAAGAGAGCGCGGAGTACAGCTCAATAATGGGGGATATCAATACACTTATTTCTGAGAATGTCGTAAAATTTATCACAGGATCCCGTCCAATCTCAGAGTTTGATGCATTTATTGATCAGATCATATCCTTAAACATAGCCCGTGCAGTTGAAATTCAGCAAGATGCACTTGACCGTTACAACGCCCGCGTGGGGTAAGTACAAACCTTAATGACCGGGGAGCTTAGCTCCCCGGTTTTCTCTTTTTAGATTTGTGGTGGATAAAACGCAGTAATCATGATATAAATACTATATGGAATAGAGGATTAGGGAGTGTTCTATATGAAGATAAATTTACCGGCACAAGTCAGTATGATTATAAGCGTGCTTGAAAGTAATGGGTACGAAGCGTATGCAGTGGGCGGATGTGTGAGGGACAGTCTCCTTGGGTTATCCCCGCTAGATTGGGATATCTGTACATCTGCACTTCCAAGCGGCATTATAAGGTGCTTTCCGGACCTGAAAGTAGTTGAGACTGGCAAAGCCTATGGAACCGTTACTCTAATTGTGGACAACTTGTCATTTGAAGTTACAACTTTCCGGACTGATGGTACGTATACAGATAGTAGGCACCCGGATGAAGTTGTGTTTGTAACTAACTTGAAGGATGATCTGGCGCGTCGTGACTTTACAATAAATGCTATGGCTTATAACAACAAAAGCGGCCTTGTAGATTACTTTGAGGGAAGAAAAGACCTGGAAAAGGGGCTTATTAGGTGTGTCGGCAATCCAAAAGAGAGGTTTTCTGAGGATGCGCTGAGGATGATGCGTGCACTCCGCTTTTCCGCAGTATACGGTCTTAAAATAGATGACAGCACCTCGGACACTATTCATGCACAAAAGAAAAAGCTCACTCAGATAGCGGCAGAACGCATAAGAGTAGAGCTTAATAAGCTGATCTGTGGAAAACATTGTAAAAAAGTTCTGCTGAATTTCCCCGATGTCATAGCGGTAGTTTTACCTGAGATACTCCCAATGGTTGGATTTGAGCAACACAACTCTCACCATCAGTTTGATGTGTGGAAGCACTCTGTTACAAGCATAGAAGCTATACCTCCTATTGAGAGCCTTAGGCTTGCAATGTTGTTGCACGACATAGGTAAACCTCACACATTTACCCGGGACCAAAAAGGAATAGGACATTTTTACGGCCATGCAGAGGTAAGCGAGAGGCTTGCATTCAAGGTTTTGTCCAGACTGAAATATGACAGGGGCACTACCGAAAGGATTCTGCGGCTGATAAAACACCACGGAACACCGGTAATGCCCACTGACAAAAATATTAAGAGATGGCTGAATAAACTGGGCGAGCAGGAGTTGAAACTACTTCTCCAAGTGAAACGTGCAGACAGACTTGGAAAGGGAACGGTGGTTTCCAAGAGCCATAAAGAAGAACTGGACGACATCCTAAAATGCGAGCAGAAGATAGATGAGCTTATAGAACAAGGTGCTTGCTTTAACCGCAAGGACCTTGCGGTAGATGGCTCAGACCTAATAGCGATGGGGATGGAGCCCGGACCAAAGGTTGGAGAAGTGCTAGAAGAACTGCTCAAGCTTGTTATGGACGGTGCAGAGAATGATAGGAATACCCTTCTAGAGCGAGTTTCCCGTATGCTCTAGTGCATTTACTATGTATGATTTCAGAACATCGGTACCAATATTTGCGTCAAGGGTACCGTTTAATACAATGTCTGCGTGCCAGCGTGTGGGTTCTATCAACTCGTCGTGGCGGAAACGGACTGTATCTAGATAGCGTGAGGTGATCTCCTCCATAGTTTGCCCAAATTGCATAAATCGGTTAATTCTACGGACGATTCTCTCGTCGCTCTTCAGGTCTACAAATACCTTGAGATTGAGCTTGTTGCGGATTTCATCCAAGTAAAGCGCAAACAGTCCCTCTATAAGAAAGATATCCGGGTTTTCTTCAGATGTGCCACCGGCTATTTTGTTGAAATCTTCATACATGGCATCTAAATCCAATGTGTCCGGGTGGTTGTGTTCCACGTATTCTATCCCCGTAATTGGTGCAATGGTGGTGGGTGAAGGTTTTTTGAAATACTTGTCCATATGAAGCACAGATACAGTGAAATTGTCCTTAAGGGCTTCCTCCAACTTGCCTACCAGTGTGGTTTTCCCGCTACATGTGCCTCCTGTTATGCCTACAATATAAGGTTTTTCCCCCATGGTAATTCCTCCTAATTAAATTGTCTGTTGCGCTTTTGTAAACTTTCTCCAAAGACTGTGAAGTTTAGCAGTCCGGGTGTTACGCCTTTAGGAGCTCCAAGAATACGGATACGGGCGCGGGTACATTCTATCGGCTCAAAAGTGCGGTAATCAACCGTGAGATCCACAGTGTTCTGTGAGGCATCCACAACGGTTATCCATTCATCAGTCATGTTATCTTTAGCGACCTCAACCACGTATTGGTAGGGACCGGGATTGATGCCCTCATCAAAGTTGAGACCTATGTCTTTCCACATGATACGGACGGATGACGCCATGTATTTACCCTGGAATGCAACGGCTAATTCAGGTGCTTTGTCATCTGCGGTAGGTTGCCACCAGGTGTGCATGCACTCATCTATAGCATAGAGAGCTAGGTTTCCATCCCTATACGATGAAACTTTAGAAGGTTTGAAGATAGTTAGAGGGACAAGTTCTGTGGAGTTGCCTGCCTCAGGGTTTTCAAGAACACCAGGATTCCACTGTGGCACGCTGCAGCCTGCAAGTGTGTATAGGTTACCATCACTATCAAAACCAGCTGGGTCCATGCCTATGCGGCGCTCCATATTGTTGTCCACACATACCGGGATTGTATAGAAAACCCAAAGAGTGTCCTTTGGACCCTTAACAAAACCGCCGTGGCCAGCGCCTTTAATGAACCCCTCCCTACTGTGGGCAATTGGGTTCTTTGCTTGTAGCTTAAACTCACCCAAGGCACTATTGCTAATATAGCAGCCCATGGCATAGTTGTAGAATTCAGTTCCTGAGCATGAGTAAACCAAGTAATAGGTTTTGCCACGTTTGACCATCCAGCTGCCTTCAATAAACCCTATACCCCAGTCCTCGTTGGACGCTCCAAAGCGCTCCCACCAGTATTCACCGGTAAAGGGTATTAGTAGTTTTGGAGAAGTAATCAGCTTGTTAGGTTGTTCCGCATCCAGTTCAGCGCCCAGTATAGCGGAACCAAGGCCAAAGTATAGGTAGACTCTGTTGTCATCGTCTGTAAAGATCATTGGGTCTCCGCAGGTAAATTCACGGCCATCCGGAAGAGTCCACTCCCCAAGAACCCTCCACGGGCCCACCGGGTTGTCTGAGACATGCAGTGGAATGTTGTTTGCGGTGGCGTAGTACTTGCCGTGGACTTCCTCAACGGTGGGAGCCATAGGTTGTGAAATGGGCATCCAGCTAGGCTCATAATTTGGCGTCCAGTCAACAAGGTTGTCTGAGGAATATATTACGCCACTTGTGGGATACAGGTACCATTTTCCTTGGAAAAAATACGGAGATGGGTCAGCCGTAGCACGTACATCATTTGCACAGTCGCGTCCGTAACCGGGAGAAAAAACATTCTCAATAGGGTTTGAGTGAATTCCGCACTCCTGCTGCACTTCTGCCTCCGAGAGAATCTCTTTACCCTTTCTTCCCCATGTATCCGGGCGGTTTGCCATCATCTCCTCCATGGTCATACTGGCTGGGAACTTTCGTAAGGTCTGAAGCTTTGGGTAATCCGGAAGAACGATAGGGTTGCAATAGGTGTTGTTTACATTTATTTCCATTATAAACCTCCGCTTGTATTTAAATTTGTTACCATTATATCACTTTCTTGGTCTGCTTTCACCCCTCATTATTGTATGTCTAGTATCATTTCCAACCTTTGTATTAAAGATTGGGTGCTTCTATGCGTAACAACATATTCGTTGATACAAATTAACGATGCCCTCTCGGTATTCATGGAGGAGGGGTGCAAACCGCTGAAAGTGCCGGAACTGCCGCCTTTTTTGGCTATCTTTGATTAGTTCGTTTTTGCGATTCTATTTCCACCGCAGGAGGAAATAGACTTTGAGTTGGATTTCGCGCAGCCGCATATTTGCCTTTTACCAGCAATAACGGGGGGCAAAAATCCGGGTTACACTTTTCCTTTTCAGAGGGTAAATGGAGGAAAGCCCCAGTCGAATTCCTGGCTGACTGCCGCAATATTAGGACCTACCTTGAATTATGAATGACAACTTTAAATTGTGAAACACTATCTGATGAGCATGAATATACTGTGATAAGAGGCTTGAAAAAGATGAAAGAGCTTTATCAAGTGATATGCTTGAAAAACTTGCAG
>CAZIVK010000103.1:0-5860 GCA_964542515.1 uncultured Oscillospiraceae bacterium
TTAACGGAAAATCCATGCTCGCCCACACAGCATACCGGGAAGCAGAAGTGGCCGTAAACGTTATGCTTGGAAAATCAGACCGCATGCTCTACAGCGCAATCCCCTCTGTCATCTACACAAATCCAGAAGTGGCAGGAATAGGAGAAACCCTTGAAAGCGCTAAGGAAAGCGGTATAGATGCTCGTGAAGTTACCCTCCCAATGGCCTACTCCGGCCGCTATATGGCTGAAAACGAAGGCGGAGACGGAATCGCAAAAATAGTGCTGGACGGCACACGCCTTATAGGTTTCCACATGATTGGAAATCCTGCCTCAGAAATCATCTCCACAGCATCGGTCGCTATCTCCCGTGAAGTGGACCTAGAGGCCCTCAAAAGGACGGTTTTCCCACATCCCACAGTAGCTGAAATTCTCAGAGAACTTATCTTTTCATAATATAAAGGTGGTAATATTAAATGCCTAAATCTCAATTTATCGATCCCAAACAAATCCGTGCACCAGGCGTTCTAAAGTTTAAAGACATTGAGCTCAACAGCTACAATAAGAGCTTTAAACAGTCCATGAAGGACTACTCGGAGGACGAGCTCCTCAACATCTTCCGTGATATGCAATATATCCGTGAATTTGAAACCATGCTCTTCAGTGTTCGTACCACAAAGCAATACAATGGCGTTGATTACGTGTATCAGGGACCTGCCCACCTATACACAGGCCAAGAGGCCGCAGCAGTAGGTATGGCCCATTCCCTCAACATGGACGATATGATCTTTGGCTCCCACCGCAGCCACGGTGAGGTTCTTGCAAAGGGCTTTGCCGCAATCAGACAGCTCCCCAACAACGACCTCTACAACATAATGAACACCTTTTTTGATGGTGCGGTATTAAAACCTGTTGAGGCACAAAACAAAACTGGGGACGTAAAAAACTTAGCAGAAGATTTCCTTCTCTACGGCTTTATGGCAGAGCTCTTCGGGCGTGAAAATGGCTTTACCCGCGGCCTCGGAAACTCAATGCACGTGTTCTTCACCCCATTTGGGATATACCCCAACAACGCCATAGTTGGTGGCTCTGCAGGCATTAGCACAGGTGCTGCTCTGTATAAACGTATCAACCAAAAACCCGGAATTGTTGTTTGTAACGTTGGAGACGCATCACTTGGTTGCGGACCTGTCTGGGAGGCACTTAACTTTGCCGCTCAGGATCAGTTCTCCAAACTCTGGGAGGAGGGCCACAACGGAGGCCTACCAATAATATTTAACTTCCTAAACAACAGTTACGGCATGGGCGGACAGACATCAGGAGAGACAATGGCCTATGACATGCTAGCCCGCGTTGGAGCAGGTATCAGCCCAACACAGCTTCACTCCGAACGCGTTGATGGTTACAACCCCTTTGCAGTCATTGATGCCTTTAAACGTAAACGTGAAATCCTTGAAAAGAGAAACGGCCCAGTACTGCTTGACACAATCACATACCGTATTGCAGGTCACTCCGCCACAGACGCCTCCTCCTACAGAACAAAAGAGGAAATCGAAGCCTGGCAGGCATCGGACTCCATCGCCTTCTTTAAGCAGGGTCTCATAGACAACGGCGTCTTCACCAGTGATAGACTTGACGCCGAGGAATCTGCAATCCAAGAAAAAATCACCCGCATTATGAAAATAGCAATAGATGAGGAAGTCTCCCCACGTATGGATCTGCACAAAAATCCGGACTCAATACGTCAGTATATGCTTTCAAACGGACGTCAGGAAAAAATGGCAGAGGGAACTCCTGACACACTAATACCAAAAGAAGAGATCACCCGCGTAGTTAAGCTTAAGGACAAAATCCGCAAAGGTGTCGATGAAAACGGTAAACCCGTATCAAAACTCAGAGCCTACTCAATCCGTGACGGACTCTTCGAGGCAATTGTTGACAAGTTCTATGAGGATCCCACACTGATAGCCTTTGGTGAGGATAACCGTGACTGGGGCGGAGCATTCGGCGTGTACGGCGGCCTTACAGAGGCACTTCCCTACCACCGCTTCTTCAACTCACCAATATCTGAGAGCACCATTGTAGCAGCAGCTGTTGGTTATGCCCTGTGCGGTGGACGCGCTATCCCCGAACTCATGTACTGTGACTTCCTCGGACGCGCAGGAGACGAGGTATTCAACCAACTTGCAAAATGGCAATCCATGAGTGCCGGAGTTCTGAAAATGCCTGTTGTTCTACGTGTATCCGTTGGTTCAAAATACGGTGCACAGCACGCTCAGGACTGGTCCTCTCTGGTAACCCATATCCCCGGACTCAAAGTGTGCTTCCCCGCCACACCGTATGACGCTAAAGGTCTCATGACTGCAGCACTCAACGGCACAGACCCTGTTATATTCTTTGAGAGCCAGAAACTTTACGACATGGGTGAGATGTATAATCCAGATGGAGTACCTGAGGGCAGCTATGAAATCCCCCTCGGAGAGCCGGATGTAAAGCGCGTAGGAAATGACGTCACTATACTATCCATTGGTGCCGCCCTCTACGCAGCAGATGCCGCCGCAGATATCCTCAAGGAAAACTATGACATGACAGCAGAAATAATTGACGCACGCTCCCTTGTACCCTTTAATTATGATAAGGTCATAGAGTCCGTCAAGAAGACCGGACGTATAATCCTTATATCCGATGCATGTGAGCGCGGCTCCTTCCTAAACGACCTTGCCCGCAATATCACAGAGTTTACCTTTGATTACCTCGATGCACCTCCGGTTGTCGTTGGAGCCCCTAATGTAATTTCACCTTGCCCTGAGCTAGACAGCTGGTATTACCCACAGGCCGGATGGATTCTTGATGCAATCAACGAAAAAGTCCTGCCCCTCCCCGGCTACACATCCAAAATGAACTTCACCTCCCTTGAGAAGAGGAGACTTGCAAAACTCGGAATCTAATGAGTGGAGATGAGCACATGACTAACACAAAAAATGTCCTGGCATTTGACTTTGGCGCGTCCAACGGACGCGCCATGCTGGGGCGCTTTGACGGAGAACGTATCTTTCTCGATGAGGTTCACCGCTTTTCAAACGACCCTGTAAGAATTACAGGTACACTATACTGGGACACCCCGCGTCAATTCTTTGAAATTACGCAGGGTATCCGTGCCGCCGGCAAAGATTTTATATCCATAGGTATAGACACCTGGGGAGTTGACTTTGGACTCTTTGATAAGGCAGGGCGCCTCTTAGAAAACTCAGTCCACTACCGGGATAACCGCACTGACGCAATGATGGATGAGGTTTTCGGTATCATCAGTCCCGAGGAGCTCTACTCCAGGACCGGAATACAGTTCCAACAGTTTAACTCACTGTTCCAGCTCTTCCATCTGGCAAAGTACCGCCCAGAACTACTGGAACGGGCGGATAAGCTTCTTTTTGTGCCGGATATGTTTGGTTATTTCCTCACAGGGAACACAGTATCAGAATACTCTATAGCCTCAACAGCACAGATGCTAAACCCACACACCGCCGACTGGGACCTCCCCCTTATGGATAAGCTCGGCATCCCAACCAGGTTGCTCAGCGACATTGTCCAACCAGGCTCAACCCTCGGAATGCTTCAGCCATCGGTATGTGACGAGTTGAACACCCACTCTGTCCCGGTTATATCGGTTGCCGGCCATGACACAGCATCTGCAGTTATTGCAGTCCCGGAGACCGGAACGGACCACATCTACATCTCAAGCGGGACATGGTCCCTCATGGGTGTTGAGTCTGATACCCCGGTTGTTTCGGAAACTGCACGCAAGTACAACTTTACTAATGAGGGCGGCTACAACCGTAAAATCCGTCTTCTGAAAAATATAATGGGCATGTGGTTAATTCAGGAGTCCCGCAGACACTGGAACCGCAACGGCCAAAACCTCACCTACGACGCCATCGACAGAGCCGTTGAGGAGGCCGAACCTTTCCGCAGTATTGTTGACCCGGACCTACCAGAACTCTTTACACCCGGTAACATGCCCGCGCGTATCCAGGACATATGCCGGCGCACCGGACAGCCTGTACCTGAAACAGTAGGACAAGTTGCCCGCTGTATCTACGAATCACTTGCACTTAAATACCGTATGGTATATGATGAAATTACCGAGCTGACAGGTAAGAAACACAGCTGTATCCACATAGTGGGCGGAGGGCTGAAAAACCTAATGCTCAACAAATTGACAGCCAACGCAGTTGGTATTCCCGTTGTGACCGGCCCCATTGAGGCTACGGCACTGGGCAACATTGCGGTGCAGCTAATAGCTTCAGGGGAGCTCAAATCCCTGGATGAGGCCAGAACCGTAATTGGAAGATCCTTCCCAGACGAGCGCACAGTGTACAACACCACAGACCGTACCGGTTGGGACGACGCACTGGAGCGTATGCGCAGCATTAAATTCTAAATTATTAAAAGAGGTGACATCAATGATTACTAAAGCGGTACGCCTTCACGGCAAAAATGACCTCAGACTTGATGAGTTTGAGCTACCCACCCTGGGGGATGACGAAATACTCGCAGAAATCATCTCAGACAGTATCTGCATGTCAACATATAAAGCCGCCATTCAGGGCTCAGACCATAAACGTGTCCCCAACGACATTGCTGAAAACCCGGTAATGGTTGGCCACGAGCTCTGTGGAGTTATTCTTGAAGTTGGCTCCAAGTGGGCTGACAAGTTTAAAGCAGGCCAAAAATTTACTATACAGCCCGCTCTTAACGACCCATCAAACGTATATGCCGCGCCCGGTTACACCTTCAAATACATTGGCGGCGCCGCAACACATGTTATTATACCAAATGTAGTAATGGAGCGTGGTTGCCTACTCCCATATAACGGCAATGCATTTTTCCACGGGTCACTGGCAGAGCCCGTTAGCTGTATAGTAGGTGCGTTTCACGTAAACTATCACACAACAGCCGGCAGCTACGAACACCGCATGGGTATAGTTGAAGGCGGAAAAATGGCCATACTTGCAGGCGTAGGACCTATGGGCCTCGGTGCAATTGACTATGCCATCCACAACCCAAGACGCCCATCACTTCTAGTTGTTACAGACATAGATGATGCTCGCCTCAAGCGGGCTTCAGAGCTCTTCACAGTTGAAGAGGCCGCATCTAATGGTGTAAAATTGCAATACGTCAACACATCAGTAGTTGAGGACGTAGCCGCTCACCTTAAAGAGATCAGTGGCGGCACCGGATACGACGACGTCTATGTATTTGCTCCTGTTTCTGCTGTTGTTGAACAGGCTGATGCCATCCTCGGTTATGACGGTTGCCTCAACTTCTTTGCAGGCCCCACAAACACCGAATTTAGCGCAAAGTTCAACTTCTATGATGTCCACTACAATGCAACACACGTGGCAGGAAACTCTGGCGGAAATACAAACGACCTCAGGGAGTCCCTTGAACTCATGGCAGAAGGCAATCTAAATCCCGCATCAATGATAACTCACATCGGAGGACTGGACTCGGTAGTCGACACCACCCTCAACCTCCCTAAAATCCCTGGCGGAAAAAAGCTTGTCTACACACATATCTCAATGCCACTTACAGCAATATCAGACATGGATGAACTCGGTAAGACCTCACCGCTCTTTGCTAAACTAGCTGAGATCAACGCCGCAAACAACGGTCTCTGGAGCGCTGAAGCCGAGGAGTATCTCCTCGCAAACGCCAAAAGCATATAGGGAGGGAATTAACCTGAACACTCAACTAGTCACACAGATATCCCCCGCCATAAGAATGTTGGCGGACCCCATAAACCCACCTACAGTTCAGTTTAGCACAGTAGTTTCAGAGGATGCGGATTTAACAATCTCATCCCTGGATCTACCGGAAATATA
>CAZIVK010000104.1:0-5850 GCA_964542515.1 uncultured Oscillospiraceae bacterium
AGCAATGGCATTTAATAAACTGTTACTCATATGCTCTCCCTCTCTATCAGTTAATAAAATATTTATATTTATTTTATCACGGATTGCATGAAAAATAAACATAAAATGCAGTATGTGTCAAGTAATCGTTGGGAAATATTTCTGGGCTACGAAATTTGCATCAAATCAAGTTAAGTCTTATTGCAAAGCATCCATTGATTTACGTGCTAAGCCGTCAGACGAAAAAAGTAGTAAGAAACTTTACAGCTGCTGCTATGTCCTCATAGGGGTTTGAACCTACTTCACGCTCAATGGTAAGGAAACCTTTGTAGCCTATATCATCCAGCGCTTTAAGGTAATTATCAAAATCTACATCACCCTCACCCAGGGGAAGCTCTTCAAAGGCTTTCCCTGTTTTTATTTCCTCTTCAATTATCCTATAGATGAGTTCAGAGTCCTTATCAAGGAGTTTTCTTCCGTCTTTTGCGTGTGTATGTACAATATAGTCTCGCAAAGTGTAGACAGCTTGAACGGGGTCATCTCCTGTGACCATAACAAAGTTTGCAGGATCCATGTTTACTGTCACACCACGGGAACCCAAGCTATCCAAGAAATCTTTAAGTACAGTTGCTATTTCAGGTCCTGTTTCCACAGCAAAGTGCGCATCAATGGAGTCTGCATAGCTTGCCAGTTCATAGCAAGCTTCCTGCATTACTTTGTAGCGCACGTGGGATTTATCTGCAGGCACCACTCCTATATGTGTCGTCACTATATCAGTTCCTAGTTCCTTAGCCAGGTCTATAATCCTCTTTGAGCTTTCAATCAGCTCAGGATTTAGCTCTTTATCTCCAAACCCGCGGCCAAGATCACCACAGAGTGCAGAGATAACCAAACCATTTGATCTTATAATATCAAGAAACTCAGTCCTTTTGCTACCCGTGAGCTCGAATGGAGATAGTTCACCTCTCGCCGCTAAAACCTGTACACCTTGAGCGCCTACATCAACCGCAGCTCTTACAGCATCCTTTACCGGAAGCCTGAAACTTTCCAGCATCACTCCTATAGGATAATTGTACATAGTCTACCTCCCCTTAGTAACCTACGTTAAAGTCCACTTTGTAGTCCAGCTCTTCACCTGCTATATATTTCTTCAGCTGTTCTACGAAGCAATTGAATCTGCGTATACCGGCATTATCTGAAAAGCCAGAGCTATGGGGTGTGATAATTACATTAGGCATATCCCAAAGGGGGCTGTCAGCATTAAGAGGTTCAGGGTCTGTTACATCCAGTCCGGCACCGTATATCTTTCCGCTTTGTAGTGCCTCAACCAGTGCACCGGTGTCTGTTGTCTTACCACGACCCACATTCACTAGTATTGCGCGCTTTTTCATAACAGCAAACTCCTCTGGTCCCAGGTATGCTGTGGTTTCCTCCACGTGTGGCAGCGTATTCACAATATAGTCTGCTTCCTTCAAGGCATCCAACAGTTGTTCTTGAGGGTAAATCTTATCGTATCCATTAGCGGGCTTTGTTGCATCCCTGCGCACTCCATGAATCTTGCATCCAAATGCGTGAAGACGCTTAACTGTTTCAGCTGCCAAACTGCCAGTACCTAACATAAGTACTGTAGAACCAAAGAGCTCAAGCTTATCCTCATGGCGGTTCCAATCATGCTCCACCTGTTGCCGTATATACATAGCCATCTGCCTGGTAAGTGCAAGCATCATACCTATTGTGTGCTCAGCTATTGGTACAGCAAAAACATCAGCTGTGCGGGTCAGTATTACGTCAGGGTTTGCGTAGATAGCCTTATCTGTATAACCATCAACACCTGCAGACTGCAGATGCACCCACTTAATATTTTCCGCATTACTCAACATACCTCTGGATGGATGACCCGTTACAACATCCGCCCATAGCATATCCTCAAGAGTTTCTTGTCCTCTTTTATAAAACCTAAACTCCAACTGCGGAAACATCTCAACAAGTTTCTCGCAAGCATCACTACCGGGTGTAAAAAGATCGATATCCCTATTATATCCAAGCACCAAAACCTTCATTTATTCCCTCCAAAATGCATACTGCACCAATTATATCATCACACCCTACACCTGTAAAGAATTTGAACCCTACATATTATTGGCTAAGTCCTGGCAAATCCAAAAATTCCTCATCTATTGTCATATGCCGTATGGCATATTCAAGAAGCTCTATCATTTTTTCTTTTCTCCGGTATCACGATCTCGCCCGTATGGATTATGTTGAATTGTTCGCTGAGCACAGGTCTTCCATTTTCTCCAGATCTGCCAGCACCCCTACAACTCACCAAGTCGTTTTCTAGAGCAAACCATACAAGCCAATCTCCCATACCTGTCAAAGCGCATACGTATTCGTCTTCATATACTCTAATTTCGAAGCTGATCGGCTGCTCCTCAAAGTCATCAAGTTTCTTTCATGGCCTCCATCTATATATTCCTCCCTCTCCATCTCACGAAAGAAGTTAACATATTCAACAAAAGAATGCTCTATTGCTTCAATGGTATAGCCCTCAGGAAGAGTGTTTCCATCCTCCTGCTCTGTTGCTATATTATTGATAACTGTACAAGATGAAAATAAAAATGCTAAAACAAACAGTATGCAATCTGTTCTCTTCATATGCCCATCCTTTCTGCGTCAAGCTTTAGTCTGTAGAAGCTCGAGGGGTTTTCTTCCTGTCACATTGATAACGCATATGGCCGAAAACAAAGTACTAACTGCAAAGTAACCCAATGAACACAAAGCAACCCCATATTCAACGTTTGCAAAAGTCTCACCATGGTATAATAGGAGTGCAATTACTCCAAGCAATAAACCATTGATCAATATGACAACCTGCTCGGAAAATAACATCGTACGTACTTTACACCTTGTTGTTCCCAACACACGCAAAATGGCAACTTCCTTTGCAGTTTGCAAAATAATGAGTCCGTGCACAGCTCCACCAATAATAAAAATCACAGCACAGGATATCGGAAACAGAGCTTCAAGCATTGATGTATTCTTCTCAAGGGGATCAACCACGTTAACCAGTTCATCGCTTAGAACAAAGAATTCTACATCTGTTAACTTAGGGGCAAGATGGCTCTCCTTTATCTTGTTATAAGTGTTTTCTAGTAGCGCTAAATCCCGCTTTTCAATTACATCAAATAATACATCCGAGTAATATTTATGTGCTTCGGCCGAATCTCCATATATTGCCCATATCTCATTTGAAGCGGTACCAACAGGAAGTAACATCCCAAATGGCGACACAACTTCTGGCTGAACACTACTAGCAATCTTATAGCTGCCGGCAACAGTCAACTCAACACCCTTTGGCTCTCTGAAATTAATCGGGTCATTAGGGATGCTTGATCCGCTGATTTTAACCAAATCACCGTATTCCAGACCAAGGTTCATCAGTGCATCTCCAACTATACAGTACTTCTCTTCAGTCTCAAATATACCTCCATCAAACCCGTCAGCATATGATATCTCAATTTCACCATCTGCATACGGTTCAAACCTGGTTACATCATTTGTCCCATACATCTTAAAAGTCTCTACGTCTCCCATAAACGGCTCCTGGTAGTATATATAGTCTGTAAACTCCATGTAATCAACCGAAACAAGTCCTGATTCAGAAAGCTTCTTCACAGCATCAAAAAACACCTTAGGTCTGCCGGGGGATCCATCTTCTCTTAAAAATATTGCAGGTACGTCGATTGTCTCGTACAGATAGTCTACCTTCTGGCAATTGTTCCAGATTGTCCACATATGCTGCCCTAGAACACCTATCATCACAGCTACTAACAGTATGACCAGAACAGATTTAGTGGCTGTTCTTTTCATATGCCTGAATACATAGCGGAATATAAATCCCACAGAATATGACCTTAGATGTCCCTCCCCTCTTATCCAAGCCGCTTTTTCGGTAATTTCTTCTTGTATACATAAAGGTTCATCTGCAACTGCTGCAACGTTTGGTTCATTTGGTTCATTTGGTTCATTTGGTTCATTTGGAACTACTGCTACTTGTCTCCCTGCCAGCAAAACTAATGGCGGTGTAGACGATAGTTTCCCCAACCCAATGCTTAGCATCAACCATGCCTCCAAGCAAATAGCAACAGCAGATATAATTATCACCAACATGGGAATAGTGCCATCAAGCACAAAGCTTTTAGAAAGTCCCTCTATATTTCCTAATAAGGTAGAGATCGAATTTCTAGAAACAAAATACGCTGATACGCTGCATAAAGGTACCGCGATGAGGACAAGTGCAAAAAATTGAATTAGGAGACTCTTATTAGCGTCCTTCTTTGTAGTCCCCAAAGCGCGCATAATTGCGTAATCCTTTTTCCTCTGCTGCACAAAAATGTAAATTGCTAGTAACAGAGCCATAACCGACGCAATGTGAACAACAATAAACCTCAACGATGCGTTGCTCCTCATAGCATACAGGCCGTCTTTGACGTTTTCCCACCCTTTATCAATCAACACTACCTTTAAATTTAAATTGGCTTTGGATATCTCCTCTATAAATCTGTCCCCCACGTTAGGTGAAATAAGACTAAAGCTATATGTATGTGGAGGATACTTATCTGATCCCATCTCCTCAGGCAATACCGAGGATGGAACAAAAACGGTGTTCGGCCCGAAATTATACATCTCATCCATTTTTGAATCCATGCCAACATAGACCCCAACAACAACAAATTCTTCGTTAACAGATGGTAAATTGAAAGCAGAGCCGTCATATGTTGTCTCACTAAATGATGCATATGGGCTATGTTTATACATATTATCAAAACCGATAGGGTTCTCATATTCTGTGTAAAAGTTCTTGAAACTGGACTCTCTTAAAGAAATATCCAAATGATCACCAATCCCAAGTTCCTTCTCCTTGGCAAATTGAGCGCTTATTACACACACTCTTTTCCCCGTAATGTTATCTTCAGCTGTAATGCCTCCACCCTGTGCAAAGACAAATTTACTTTCAGCAAAGCCTGGTATGAGACTCATGTCAGAAGTATATACCACATCTAATGTGTGCTGTGTTAGTTTGGCATTGCCAAGCTCAACTGCTAAAGAGTGGCTATACAAGTCCGGATTAAAGATGTATCCAAGGTCAGGAAATTTTTGCTCCCCAGTAGAATAATCCACAGCTGCATATCTAGAGCGAGGCACCTTGTCCCTCAGCTCTGCTGGAATGTCTTCAAAATATATGGAACCCGGCAGTTCATCCATTTCAATAAACGGGATATCCCATGTGCCCTGTTCTCCAAAAGTTGAAAGATAATACCCAGTCTCCTCAACTCCTCCCGAAGTACCTGAACTAACACTTACTTTAAACTGAGCTAGGTACGGAGTATTCACTTCAAGGCTTTTTAGATAGTCTATTAACCTATCTGCATCCACTATATTCTGTAGATCTATATCTACTACAACTGTATCTCCCGATTTGCACAAGGAGTCCAGACCGAGAAATACCTCATCTACGCTAACTCTTACTTTGGCTTTTGAAGGCTCAAAGATTATATCACCATTCTCTGTAATTGTGGCCTTCTCTTCCAGTGAAAACATCTCCACCTCTGGTTCATATCCAAATGGGATGATATTAACACTGGCTACCAACATATTTAGCCCACTATTTCCTCTTGATATTGCAACACTTTCATCGAGCACTCTAGTATAATCCTTTGATATACCTGCAGTATGCGTTCTTTTATCTACAGCCTTTACAAGACCCGAACCTTCAATGATTCCCCTCTGCTCATCCGTTAAGCTTAATTCCTCTTCAGACTCAGGTATTACATATCCCACCAAGCTATAAAACTCTGACGCTTTGTCAAT
>CAZIVK010000105.1:0-5836 GCA_964542515.1 uncultured Oscillospiraceae bacterium
AGTCAACGCAATGGTAGCTACAATTGTAGAAAGATTCGGTCGTTTGGATATAGCTTTTTGCAATGCAGGGATCTGTATGAATATTCCCGCTGAGGAAATGACTCTGGAACAGTGGCAAAAGGTCATAAACACTAACCTGACTGGCGTATTTTTAACCGCACAGGCAGCGGGCAAACAGATGCTAAAACAAGGCTACGGTTCAATTATCAACACCGCATCCATGTCTGCGCATATTGTAAATATACCACAACCTCAGTGCTCCTATAACGCATCAAAGGCCGCCGTTATACAGCTAACAAAATCATTAGCTGTAGAATGGGCGACCCGTAATGTTCGTGTTAACAGTATCAGTCCCGGATATATCGGAACGGACCTGACACTTAACTCACCTACTTTAGTTCCTCTCATTGAGCAATGGAATGCCATGGCCCCTCTTCACCGTCTTGGCAAGCCAGAGGAGCTACAGGCCATTTGCGTCTATTTAGCCAGCGATGCAAGCCCCTTCACAACAGGTTCAGACTTTGTGATTGACGGTGCCTTTACATGCATCTAGCGCACCAAGTTAATGAAGGGCTACTTCATCTCCGCCACCAAACACAAATGGAGGAGCTGCTTTCTTATGTAGAGCTACCAGTTCGTTATCGTAGTTGTGCTTAACTTCACTTGTATTGTCAAAAATCATTGTGGTGGAATCTCCCGGCTTGCAGGCTGGCCATTCAGGAAGTTCTGGGTGATTGGGGTTACCGTTGCGTGCAAAGTTAACCCATGCGCCACTCATTTTATTCTCCAACTGATTTGAAACCCCGGGGATATTGCAGATTGGGATTTTATCAATATTGTGGAATACAAATGGAATCTCAGAACAGTGCCAAGCAGGCTTACCGTCGTCATATGGAAACTCAAATGCAAATTGGAATAGGTATGTAGGCGCTTCCTTATGCGCGGCTTTCTTTTCTGCAAAGTCCATAGACGGGATACGAACCATTGAGTCAAGTACAAGAATATCTGCAATGCTCTTATGTGGGTAAGCCTTTTTGAACAGGGATATAAGTTCATCGGTAGCTTCTTTGTATTTCTTTTCTAACAATGGTTTAATTTCTGCGTCTGAGAGTGCATATTTGTTTTTTACACCGGGGCCAAATGCCATTTCAGCAAGAACGCTTCCCACCATAACCGGAATTGTTTTTGCATGCTCGGTAAATCCAACTTTGCGTGGATCTCCAACGTAAAACTCGTTTGGCATTGGATTTCCACCGGTATAAACACCCTGCTTCATGAGTGCCGGAGAGACCTTTTTATATGCTACTGCCAATAACTCATATGGTACAGTTTCAAGCTTTGCGGCGTCCCCCTCATTAAATCCAAGCTCCCTGAGCATGACGTTAACAATTTCTGTGCCGTCGTGGACTTTCACAAAGTCCGGAAAATCAGCAACACCACTCTGAATGATGCCCTTGTGGAATAATCCGTTAGCACTAGGAATCTGCATTAGATTCTGTACTTTAGCCCCTCCACCGGACTGACCAAATATAGTCACATTTCCGGGATCTCCGCCGAAATTAGCAATATTATCGCGAACCCACTCAAGAGCTGCAACCATATCGGCATTGCCGGCGTTACCGGAGTTTGCATATTTTTTGCCGAACGGCGATAGGTCCATGTACCCAAGGATATTTAAACGGTGATTGATTGATACCACTACAACATCGCCAAACTTACTCAGGTTCTCACCATCATATGCCTGCTGTTCAATTGAGGAGCCTGCCGCAAAGCCTCCACCGTGCAGCCATACCATGACCGGCTTCTTTGCACCGGGGTCGGTTGACTGTGACCAGACGTTGAGGTATTGACAGTTCTCATTCTTAGGCCAGTAACGGTGTGGGACCATTATTTCACCAACTGCTGTTTCAGCGTCCAGCATAGGGCATACAAATCCGTAGGACAGAGCATCCTTCACGCCATCCCAAGGTGCAACTTCAGTAGGCATCTGAAAACGCTTTGCATCTGCATACTTAATACCGTGGAAGGTATATGTACCATCAAGGATAAAACCCCGGATCTTTCCTGCCTTTGTCTGTACAATTGGTTCTGTGGATGAGCAAACAAAATTTCTAGCCATCTTTCAAAACTCCTTTAATTAATAGTGTGGTTTATTCTTTCAAAGTGGAAGCCAATCCAGGACTTTCTCAATATAGGTGTTCCAGAAATCCCATGTATGTGCTCCGGGTCCTTCAGCCCATGTCAGGTCATAACCGAGCTCTATCATATGGTCTCTCAACTTGATATTGCCCTCATAGGTAAAGTCCTGTATGCCGCAAGCACTGTAAAACTTTGGCAAATCCTTTCCGGACTGTTTTAGGTGCCCTGCCAGCGCAAACAGGTCGTCCTTACCGCCAATTGCTTTGTCCTTAGCCCCAAATACCGGGAATCCGTCAAGTTCTGCATGAAACTTATCCTCGACGTACTCCTGCACAATAATTGCAGCACCTGACATGCTTGCAGCGCGGCTGTACTTTTCCGGGCATCTCAGTGCTGCCTTAAGTGCACCGTGACCTCCCATAGAAAGACCTGCAATAAAGTTGTCCTCATATTTTACGGATGCTGGAAATACATCGTGGACCAAATCATACAGCTCCTGTGTCAGGAAGTCAAACCATCTGGGACCAAAGGCCATGTTTGCGTAGCTGGAATTTTGACCGGTTGGGCAAACAACAATCAGTCCCTTTTTTTCTGCGAGCTCTTCTATGCGTGAAAATCTCAGCCAATCAGACTCGGCTCCACCTCCACCATGTAGCAAAAAGAGAACCGGTAGCTTCTTCCTATCCACAAAACCTATCTGAGGGATAATAACATTTATGCCCGTATTGAATCTAAGAATGGTAGATTCCATGTTGATCTCTAGTCTGGCCATATCATTTACCCTCCTTCAATATCTTGATAAAGCGCTGGACAGCAGCATCCCAATACTCCCATGTGTGATTTCCCGGACGCTCATCCCACGTAAAATCAACACCAAGCTCGGTGAATAGATTCTTTGCATTTATATTGAAGTCATAGCAAAAGTCCTCAGTTCCACACGTCAAGTAGATCTTTGGTAGCAGAGTCCCATTAGCCACGTTCTTTTTAGCCATATCCAGAACATCTTGATTTGTTTTCTCCACATTTTCAACCGCTCCAAAAGCTATAAGGAAATCCCGGTCAAGAATACCGTCATGAAGGTGATTTTTCTTGAGGATATTTGGCATATCAACAGCACCCGAAAAACTTCCTGCATAGGCAAACATTTCGGGCTTATTCATAGCCCACTTCAATGCTCCATACCCTCCCATGCTCAGACCTGCAACAAAATTGTCCTCACGCTTGTCCGATATCGGGAGCATATATCTCATCAAATTGGGCAATTCCTCTGTGATGTATGTATAGTACTTATCCCCATAATACATGTCAGAGTAGAGGCTATTATACGCTGACGGACATACTACAACAAGGTTTGCATCGTTGGCGTACCGCTCAATACTTGTCTTTCTCACCCAGTCACTCGAATCTCCACCGCCTCCGTGCAGAAGCCAAAGCGTCTGGAGTTTTGATTTGCTCCCCCTTGATTTCTCTGGAAAACACACTTTTACAGTAGTGTTCATCCTCAATGTAGATGAATTCAATGTCATGCTTATTAGTGCCATATAATATTCCTCCAGCTTAATTAGTCGTCAAATACTATTTGCTGTCCAAAGCCGTTGTATACGCCAGGCCTTACTGCTTTAGGACGTTCAACGTGAGAGACCATCTTATGGTATACACCACTTTCACAACCCTCAATAATGCCGTTAACGGTTTCAAACGCCTGCATTCCCATAGAGTAATGGCAGCGCGGCTTACGATCATTGCGGATAGCAAAGGCTAGGTCAAGCAGTCCCACGCCACGGGCTTCTTCAAGGTAACCGTGTGCCGGAGGTATCTTGTAATTTGGAAGCGGCATGAGTCCACCAGGGCCGAATGACATAGGAGAGCCAACATTGGTCTGCAGATAAACACTGCCACCAAAGAAGTTGGGATCCGGACAAATTAGTGTGGCATCACTGCCGTACACTATGAACATCTGGTCGCTATCCTTTATACCTGAGGCAAAGATGATTGACCCATAAACACCGTTGGAAAATTCAAGAGAACCAACCAATGTATCGGGTTCATTATTCACCAAACCGCTCTTGTAGAGTGTATTAAGCGGATCATTGGACTCATTGTACTTGACGTTAGTCTTGATAAAACCACTCACACGGTTTATATTACCAAATAAGTTGATAAGGTTGTGCAGGTAATAACCACCCATATCATATGGGAGCCCGCTACCTTTTGGTGTGCGTGGGTTATATCCGGGGAGCATTGCCCTCATTCTGGCAAAAAAGTCGTTGTTATCCCCCTCCTGCTTAGGATATTCACGCCGAGTACTATTACCAAACTCTGCACCAAGGATCATATTACCGCGCGTCACAAGACAGTATGAAGCAATAGGCGTGCCTATGAAACCACTGTCTATAAGGTGACGGGCTGTTTGCCAAGCACCTCCAAGGAAGGTATCGGGAGCCTGGGTGTACCAATGACCGGTTTTTTTCGCCTCTTCAGCAAGCCTAGCAAGTTCAAGACCCTGATCCCAAGTAACTCCCGCCATCTTTTCTGTATGTACACTCTTCCCCGCTTCCAATGCTGCCTTAGTAACCTCAAAGTGCGATGTTGGATAAGTCAGGTTTAGTACAATTTCAATCTCAGGGTCGTTGTAAATTTCTTCATTGGTACAGGCTTTTGCACCAAACTTCTCTTCAAAAAGATTTGCACGTTCCGTAACAGTGTCCGCGCATTTGACAACATCAATCATACCATACTGCTTTAGGATAGTTGGCATGTATGCCCGCCCCGCAATCATACCACATCCAATTAGTCCAACTTTTACAGGTTTCAAACTACTCATATATATAATCCCCTTTCTGATGCGGTCTTGTTTTTATTCAACAAGACCGGTTTCTTTCATGTTGAGATAGGCAGCTGTGAGAGTTTCCTTCTGGGTCAGATTATTTTGAAAGTCCTGCTCAACAATGGCCCACTCCTGACCCTCTTCAAGACCAGCTTTTAAGCAACCATAAAGATCCAGTTTGCCCGTACCAACGGTGGTGAACTGTGGCACCATGACATTAGGCATGCCTCTATAAGCAACGATCTTATCAACATAGTCCTTTATATGGAGAGCAGAAATACGCTTGCCAAGTTGATGTATCAGCGCGACTGGATCTGCACCAGCATATGTAGCCCAACCGCAGTCCAGCTCAAATGTAATGTTTTCAGAATTAGCTGCAATGAACTGGAGTTGAGGAACTCCGCGGTAGCACTGTGTAAACTCAACGTCATGGTTGTGGTACATAAAGGCAATACCTTCTGCCTTGAGCACTGTTGCCTTGGTTTCAAAATCTTCAATTTCATGCATGATTTCATCGTAGGACGCTGCATCCGGACGACCTCCAAAGCGGTACATAGATGCAAGGTTATTAAAGGCCACCACACGTTTGACTCCAAGCTGGTTGGCCTGGCGTATGATATCATCCATACTAGGTTCTGGTCTTCCGGGCATGCTCATTAAGCCGATATCAATTGGTTCAATGCCATACCCCTTTACACGTGTAAGGTTCTCCTCCGAGTCGCCATCTCTAAGTAGAGCACCACCGTTTTCAAAGCCCTTATAGCCAATCTCCGCATACTCCTTAAGATAGCCATAGAACTCTTCCCCCTTTGCTGTAAAAGGCATAAACCCGATAAATCCAACTTTTAGTTTTTTCATAGCTACACTCCT
>CAZIVK010000106.1:0-5833 GCA_964542515.1 uncultured Oscillospiraceae bacterium
TTCTTTCCCGTTCTCGGTTAGAATCATAGTTGCATACACCACCTGTCTGATTTTTTCTTCAAACTAATCTTAACAAGGTTTGTATGCAAAGGGAAGGGCTTTTTTAGCTTTTCCCTTTTCTTTTTCCCAATGATTATTTTACACTAAGGTTACCAAAATAAAGTCGGTTGCCGTAATTCCAGCACTGTGGTAAAATATGACAGGACATATAAATGATGAAAGTTGAAGGATTATGAATTTGCTAAATAAATTGTGGTATGATGTGAGAATCCGCAAGCTAGTACGGTACGGATTTTTTGGTGTTTGCACAACTCTTGTAAACTTCTTGATGTTCAGGCTTCTCAAGGACATCCTATTTATTGAGATAAACATATCCAACACTATAGCAATAATAACTTCAATTCTCTTTGCTTATGTAACCAACAAAGTGTTTGTCTTTAGAAGTAAAACCCCCACGGCAAAGGCGCAGCTGAGAGAGATTATCTCATTTTTTTCTGCAAGAGGCGTAACAATGCTGCTGGAGATTGCAGGAGTTTTCCTTGTGCACACGCTCCTAAAAGTTGATGAATCATATAGTTACTATACAAAGGCGTCCCTCAATGTAATTGTGTTGGTATTGAACTTTGTATTTTCCCAGTGGTTTGTATTTAAGAATAACAAGTAAAAGGTTGACACCGCAGGCCCAAAGGCTTGCGGTGTCACTAGTTCATATATACTTAAACTGTGGCTTTAATCTTCTTAAGTTTGGCAAAGCGGGGGAGACCAAATTCTTTATCAAGACCTGTTTCGCCCTGGATGAGGGGAAGTGCGTAGTCTATAAATGGTTCTAGGATTCCGTTGCCTTCTTCATTTATCCATTCCCGTGGGACTTTCTTTTCTGCATTAGCAACATCAGTGAGACCTATAAGCTTGGGTTCGCACTTGTAGGGGTTCTGAGAGGTGCGCTCAAAGGCTACCATCTTATCAGTTACACCGGCTATAGCTTGTTCTACAGCTACTTTACCAGCCATGAAGGACTCTTCAATGTCTGTAGCAGAACCCAAATGAGCTCCACAACGCTGAAGCAGTGAGAACTCAATGCCGCGGACTTTTGCACCGGTTTTCTCTTTGACGATGTTTGCAAGGGTAGCAGCCAAGCCACCAAGTTGTGCGTGTCCAAAGGAGTCACGGGTAGCTGCGAGGTCTGAGCCGTATTCTGAGATAAACTTTCCGTCCTTGTCATGAATACCTTCCGAGACGGCAACAATGCAGTTTCCGTTCTTTTTGTAAATTGCTGCGACATCATCAAGGAACTTGTCCATGTCAAAAGCTATTTCAGGCAGATAAATAAGGTCTGGGCCTGCACCCATGTGTGTTGCTAGAGCTGAGGCGGCACAGAGCCATCCGGCATGGCGGCCCATGATCTCAAGGATGGTGATCATACCTGTGTCATAAACTCTGGCGTCATGGTATATCTCCATACAGGAGGTTGCAATATACTTTGCGGCGCTGCTGAAACCTGGGCAGTGGTCAGTTCCAACGAGGTCATTGTCTATGGTTTTAGGAATACCCATTATGCGGCATTCGTAACCGACTTTCAACATGTACTTGGATATCTTGTTGCAGGTATCCATGGAGTCATTTCCACCGTTGTAGAAGAAGTAGCGCACATCATACTTCTTGAAAATTTCAAGGATGCGCTTATAGTCTGTGTCATCAGCGTCTGGATCTGCAATTTTGTAGCGGCAGGACCCCAGTGCGGAGGAAGGAGTATATTTCATACGCTCTAACTCAGCCGGATCTTCCAGTGCCATATCATAAAGGACCTCATCAAGTACACCTTTAATCCCGTGAGCCGCGCCAAATACGCGGGTAATAACGCCGGAGTCAAGAGCTGTACGGATTGCGCCGTATGCACTGGCGTTAATGACAGATGTAGGACCGCCGGACTGTCCGATAATGCATGCGCCTTTTAGTTCACCCATTTTATTACCTCCATAAGAATAATTCATAATTCCGTTGAATAGTATATCATATTGTGTCGCAAAGGGCAATTTATACTCTGTATAAAATTAATCAAGCTTCTGACGGTAAACAAATAGCTTTTGCACAGATTTTTTCTATAGAGTTCGGTGTGTTGTCTTGACTAAAAAAGCTCAGGATGGTATATTATTACTTAAGCCCCTCTGTGGCAAAACTTGGTGGGCCGCCGGCCGTAAAAACTTTGGCGGACGCGAGACACTCGCGGCAAAGGAGTCTAAATGAACGGTACTTTTGTTATAATGACCGATTCCTCTACTGATTTACCGCGTGATTACTATGACAAGAATAGTGTAACACTTATTCCAATAAATTTTGTTTTAGATGACGTAGAGTATAAGGATGACGCAGGCGTCAGCATGGATAGCAAGCTATTCTATAGCAAATTGCGCTCAGGTTCCAAAGCGAGCACCTCTATGATAAACATCCAGGCATACACCCAGGAATTTGAGGAGGTTCTCAAAACCGGCAAGGATATCCTGTACATCTCTATATCATCCGGCATAAGCGGCTCATACGCTTCAGCAGTGGCTGCTGCTAATGGCTTGGAGATTGGATACCCTGATAGGAAAGTGTTTGTCTGTGACGGGCTGTGTGCCTCAATGGGTGGTGCACTCCTGGTCCATAAGGCTGTAAGGCTCAGAAATGAAGGAAGAACCTTAGAGGAGATCCGAAACTGGATTGAGGAAAACAAGAGCAGAGTTATTCACCTATTTACAGTGGATGATCTTATGTTCCTCCGCAGAGGCGGGCGTGTAAGCTCCACCGCTGCAGTCCTGGGGTCAATTATTGGTGTTAAACCTATGCTTGATGTGGATCCTGAGGGTAAGCTCCGAGCTTGCCATAAAAAACGCGGTCGCAAAGGCGCACTTGATGGCCTAGTGGAGTGGATGGAGCAGCGCGTTGAATCCCGTGATCTTGAAATATTTACTATTAGCAACGGTGACTGCAAAGAGGAAGCAGACTACGTTTTGGGGAGAGTGCTTGAGCGCTTCAAGGTACAGGACGTCTTAACTAACACAATTGGTCCTGTAGTAGGTAGCCACTCCGGCCCCGGTACTATTGCAATGTTTTTCCTCTCTGAGACTGACAGAACTTAACCTGTTATGTATTTAGTCCCCGTAAACAAAACGCCTAACGGTGTTAGTTTACGGGGACATCTGTTAAAAACTAAGGATGGTGTCACGTGATGCGTAAAGTTAGAAATATGATTGTTGCACTTTTATTTATACTGTTATTTACGTCATGCAGTGAGTCTGCTGAAATAGAAACTTTGCCGAATATAGATGAACTTCCAAGAGCAGTTTCAGCTGAACTGCAGCTTGTTGGTGAGGACATACCGGTAACTGACCTGGAGTTTGGTCCTTTTCTTGATGCTGTCAATAGAGCTGAAACAGTATCAGGAGCAGACCTCACGGAAGCTGTCTTTGCACTGGTGACTGTAGAGTATAGCGATAAAACTGAAGAACCCTATTCACTGTACATAGGTATGAATAGTTCAGAAGCATTTATTCTTAATGAAGAAATACTCTTCAAGCTGCCGGATGAATACTATGAAACCCTATTGACAAATGAGGGTCTGGAGACACTCTACATTTTAAGAAATGTTGATATTGACGCCGAGTTTATGTCAGTTCCAATCCCTACTACCGGATATTCAGTTAAGACAAGGACCGGCAACACAGTAAACAACCAGTTCACAGTAAATGAAGCTCCGGCAATGTACGTTGAGAGCCTGTCAGATTTTACTCCCAAGTTTTCAGCCTCACCCAAAAATTACTCTACAACACTAATAGACAGGGAGGGGGCCGTAGCTCATGAGGCTCTACCCGGAGAGTACCTGTGTGAAATAGAAGCGGAATTTGAGGGTGATGGCTGGTCCGGGACTATGTTCTTTAAGGTCGCACTGAATATACTTGGCACACCACGCCTTGAACTTTCAGCCGTTAGTGCTGCACAAGGAGAGGTCATAACAGCCCGAATATTAAACGCGGGACCGGGTACAGTGTTTAATATCTACCTCCCTCACATAGACAAAACGGTTCCCATGTTTGATCTTGGGATGGAGAGGTTAGCATTTCTGCAGCTCAACATCACTGCCCCGGTAGGGGAGCACAATCTTGAACTCCGCCGAGTTAACGTAGGAGGTTCTAATGAAACTGTGACGTCTGAGACGTACACTGTCGTTTCAACTGAGTTTACAAGGCAAGACCTAAAAACAAGCTCAGAAACGCAATCTGTGTACACTAACGAGAACCTGGCTGGTGACAACAGAAAAGTTGAAACTGCTTATTCTGTGAGCAAACCCGAGCCCCTATGGGATGGTATTTTTATAAGGCCCGTTGAAGGCGGAATAACTACAGAGTTTGGACAATTGCGTTATGTCAATGGAAACCTCCAATCGAGACATAGTGGCATTGACATTGCAGCCGCTGAAGGTGTTGAAGTCATGGCACCTGCTGCGGGAACAGTTGTATTTGCGGAAGAACTAACCGTCAATGGAAACACCGTTATAGTGGACCACGGTCTTAACGTGTTTTCATCCTATTCACACCTGAGCTCCATAAACGTTAAACAAGGGGATACTGTTAAACAGAGCGACATACTGGGACTTGTAGGATCAACAGGCTACTCCACAGGACCACACCTCCACTACACCATCAAAATTAATGGTTATTACGTGAACCCCTTCTTCATGGAGTCTGTAGACATATTAAACAATGAGACGGCTCGTTAAGAGCCGCCCCACATCAAAAGAGTTTATATCACTTGCACTTGCTGTATATCCAGTCGGTCACATCCGTATCATTAAATGCAGGAATCCATGAACCATGATAAAAGGAAACACCTGCATCCAACATTTCTTGGTCAGTATACAGTGTAATTTTGTTATGTTCTGCACCCATTTCCTTTAAAACATCATACATCATACTGGATGTGTAACTTGTACAAACTGGGTCATTTTCAGCGTGTATAAACCAGATGGGTACATTGGTGACGCCATACTGTTGCATCAACTGAGCTATGTCATTATAACACTTCTCATATTCTTCATCAGCTATCTCAAGGCTGCCCTGCATTTTAAAAGCTAACTGATAAGGTTCGGAAATTGGTATCAGTGTATCTTTTGCACAAATAGGCAGAGCTGCTGCAAACAGGTCAGGGTATTGCATTATAAATCTTAACACACCACCGCCTCCAGATGAGGCACCGGAAACATATACGCGTTTGGGATCTATTTTACCTTTTGAAATCAACTCTTGAATCAATTCGTACTGTACCACATTGTATGCTTCCATTATCTTAAGCTCATCCGGCTTGTTTGAAATACCAAAGGGGTAATTTTTAGGAAATTGAACTGATAAGACCGCGGTCGTCATGCCACTTTCAATCCAGCAGGTAGCACCCCTGTTTTTAGTCAGATTAGCACCTTCGTAGCTGGTTTCCAGAACCTCTCCGCCTCCATGTAACCATACCATTAAAGGTAATGCATCCTGCTCCTCCGGAATGTACAGCCAATAGGGTAATTCATATCCATTACTTGCTTTGTAGGTGCCACTGGTAAAATTGTCCACTGTCTTGATATGAAGCTTACAATTATCCTTAGTAAAAGACAGTTCATCAATAACGCATTTGACCGTAAAATCATGGTGTATGAACTTCCCATCCTTATATTCTGCAGCCCCCTCAAAGTTGAAAGGTTCTGGCGTTAACTCCAGTGTATTCCCGACATAGGACAAACCAGTTGCAGAATACTTCTTGTTGCCGATGGTAATATCAAAATCTTCCTTACGCAAACCTAACAGACCATCAA
>CAZIVK010000107.1:0-5724 GCA_964542515.1 uncultured Oscillospiraceae bacterium
GAACACAAGAGCGCAGTCAAGAAGCAAGTTTACATAGGCCATGACAAAGTTCCACCGGCGCACAACAAGCTTTGACGCAATATACAGCAACCTTAGTGCAAAGTATATATTGATGACGGGCAGGAAGGGCATAAGCACATCATAGTTCAATAAATCAAATGTCCCCACAGGAAAACCCCTGTTAACCCATACCGCAAACAGTGTTGTAAATACCAGTCCCAGCACAACTTCAAATTTACTGAATGCCTTAATATTCTCTGGAATAGTAGGTAGATTACTGGGACTCCACTCAGCGTTACCCGACACAATATTAAGGAACTCTTTTACCGGCTCCGCCTGTGTACTGCGTTCAATAATTCCAAACAGCAGCGTCATAGTCCCTATTACAAGCAAAGGCATATTCACAACGTCAGCTAATGAGTATAATATCAAGTTGAAGAAGCCCTGGTCAGTAGTGGCTGCATCCACTCCTATTCCAATAATTGTGAATACTAGCATTATAGGTATACTTATTTTGAGTACCTTGATGTATGTGTCATACAGCTCGGGGCCTATAACATAGTTCTCCTTTCCCTTATAACTTGCCGCCATAACGGAAGGGTTTCCAAGTTCTGTAAGAACAGCGGTTTCATTTTCCGGACTGCTGCCTCCGCGTTCATCAAGCATCTCACCTATCAGGGCTCGGAGCTCCTTTGCAATGTCATCACGCTGCTGATCAGGAATATGCTTAGTAACTGCGTAGATATACCTTTCTGTCATGTTTGATGAAGTTTTCATAGGCCATTCTCCTTATCTGAAATATTTTCGAGGGATGTAACTATATTGTTCCATTCCTTTTTTAGTGCCCTATAAACCTGACTGCCGTACAAACTGATAACATAATATTTTCTGGGTCTGCTTTCAGATGTGTCCCAGATACTCTCCAGCAGGCCCTGCTGCTCAAGCCTCCGCAAAAGTGGGTAAAGTGTCCCGGCATTTACATCTGCTCCAAGATTGTTCAGCTTCTGTACCAAGTTATACCCGTACTCCTTAGTGTCAAGCTGGCTTAAAACATTCATCACAAGTGTGCCACGGCGCAGCTCCGATATTAGGTTTTTCAATGTGTGGTCCACTTAATCACCTCCTGATGTCATTATACTGTACGGCACACACTATTGTCAATTTGCAATTAATAAAACTTATTTTGTCGTTTTTTCTGCATATCTCCCTTGACACAGCCTTTGGGTGATGTTAAAATAGCAAACAGAAATCGGATTAAACTATGCAAACTTCTTTAAATCGGTACATCGATGCCGTCAAGACGTTTCTGCGTGACCGGCCCTATTGGCCTGTCTATTTTGTATGAACACAGTCTTGCCTGTATCGGGCAGGGCTTTTTATTTTGTCTGTTCATCAGGAGGTGCAAAGTGAAACTGAAAGCCGAACTCGCAAACGACGACAAGATCAACAGAACCCTCGTACGCATTGCCTACCAAATCATTGAGAGAAACCATAGCGTAGAAAACATCTGTCTAGTGGGTATAAAAACCAGAGGTGTCCCCCTTGCAAACCGAATTGCCGCCAATATTGCAAGTTCGGAGGGAAAGAGCATCAATGTGGGCAAACTCGATATAACCCTTTACAGAGATGACCTTGAAGCCGCTAATGATGTAGCCACTCTCAATAGCACGGACATCCCCTTCTCCGTTGTGGACCAAAACGTTATTTTAGTGGATGACGTCATTTACACCGGCAGGACCGCACGCGCTGCCATGGACGCCATCACCGCTTTAGGGCGTCCCGCTACTATCCAACTTGCAGTTCTAGTGGACAGGGGTCACAGAGAGCTCCCCATACGCGCTGACTATGTAGGGCTTAACGTGCCAACCTCCAGTAGTGAGATTGTTTCTGTCCATTTAGAGGAAGTAGACAAAGAAACCCGGGTAATACTTTACGAAAAAACGAACTAGCGAACGTGAACATATATTAGGAGGATTTTTACATGTCAAGTAAAACACAGGTCGTGGGATATCTGCCGGACGAACGACCACCGGTATGGAAGCTTCTGCTTTACGCAATACAACAGGTCATCGTCATGTTCCCCGCAACAATTGCAGTCGCACTGCTCACAGGATTCCACGTATCAACCACCATCTTTGCAAGCGGACTTGCAACTATCTGCTTTATCCTTGTCACCGGTCGAAAAATTCCTCTCTATTACGGATCTAGTTTTTCATACCTCCCTGCAATCGCAGGACTCATGGCCTCGGAAGCACTGGCAGGCACATCCCTGAATGAAAAAATAGCCATAGCTCAGTTCGGTATAGTGATGTCCGGATTTGTTTCAATAGCTGCTGGACTTATTGTTAATAGGTTTGGTAAAGACTCTATCGACAAAGTACTTCCCGCAACCGTCACAGGACCTATCGCCATGGTAATCGGACTTACCCTTGCGGCAAATGCTCTGGGTGATGCCTCATCCGCACCCGTTGTTGCTGAAGGCTCACAAGCACTTGCTTCAAATATAGCCTGGATCATTTCACTTGTAACACTTCTTTCGACAATTCTGTTTTCTGTATACTTGAAAGGCTTTTGGAGCCAACTTCCCCTTCTCTTTGGTCCAATTATTGGATGCGCAGTGTCCTTTATAATCCTAAAGGCAACCGGGATTAACTTCTTCAAAGTCCTTGAAAGTGCCTCCTCCAGCCTCTTTGCCCTTCCGGTCTTCACTCTACCTAAACCCACTCTTATGGCTGTTACAGCTATCATGCCTATCGCAATAGCTACAATTCCGGAATCCACAGCCCATATTTATCAGCTCGACATCTACGTAAACGACCTTGCAAAAAAGAAAAACAGCAAGAAGAAATATGATATAGCTAGCCTCCTCGGAAAAAACCTTATAGGTGACGGAATAGGCGATATCGTCGCTGGCTTCGTCGGTGGACCCGCAGGAACAAACTACGGTGAAAACATAAGCGCAATGGCCATCACAAGAGTCTTCTCAATACCGGTCCTCATAGCTGCTGCAGTTGTTGCAATGATAATAGCTTGCTTCACCCCCCTCATCAACGCAATCTATGCTATCCCAACAGCAGTCATCGGCGGACTTGAGATATACCTCTTTGGTGCAATAGCCGCACAGGGTATTGCCATAATGCTTGAAAAGAAAGTTGACCTCTTCAGCTCCAAAAACATTGCAGTTATAGCAACAATCATGGTCATAGGCGTAGGCGGTCAGTACGCATTCGGCGGAAACATCCCCTTCTTTGGCATGAACGTTCCATGTGTTGCAGGTGCAGCAATCTTTGGTATAGCACTGAACCTTATACTGAGCATAGGTAAGAAAAAAGAAATCAAATCTGCAGAGTAAGTATCCAAAAGGCTACCGGGAACAAACCGGTAGCCTTTTTCATATGATGGAGTAGCGGAAAGGAGATAACATCTATGAAGATATTTCACTGGCTACTTCTGTTTTTCCTGGCAGGTCTGGCTGCCGCTGCTGCAGTCCTGTTTGTTATATTTGGAGCTATTCCGAATGTAAATGTCCTATATATAGTGGCCCTAATCCTTGCAGTTCTGGCCCTTGCTCTAGTAATTAATCTCACAGTGAGAAGATACATCTTTTTCATAAGGGAGCGCTATCTGACCTGGTCATCCCTTGCAACACTGGTTTTTGGTGTACCGGGTCTTGTAATTAGTTCAAATCCTCTAATTGATTTGCCTTTGCTTTTTCTAACAGTTTTAAGTTTTATTCTCATGGCGTTTTTTGCCATCAAAGTGTTCAAGCGTCTAGTAGATTGCGGGGGTTAATCCCCCGCATTTGCATTTCCATAATTGTCCGCAGCCTGCACAACACTCTTGACTTTCTCACCAAAGACATATACTATTATTGTTACTTATGTGAACAGCACTAGGTTAATTACGAACATCGGAGGAGCTATATTTGAATTGGTTCAGGAAGTTTATGTACGGCAGATATGGTGTAGATCATCTGTCAGCTGCACTACTCGTTGTCAGCCTTATTCTCAGCGCTATCGCATCTCTTTTTAGTCTGAAGATTATTGAATTTCTATCAATTGTCCCCCTTGCCTACAGTGTCTTCAGGATGCTGTCAAAAAACATTACAGCTCGGCGTCATGAAAATGAAAAATTGCTGAAGTACTGGCTCCCCTTCACTGCTAAAGTAAAGGGTTATGTTGGACGTCTAAAGGATAAAAACCACAAATACTTCAAATGTACCAATTGTAAATCTATCCTGCGTGTTCCAAGGGGAAAAGGAAAAATTAAATTGATTTGCCCTAAATGTAAGCATGAAACTATAAAAAAATCGTAAAAGAGATTATAATTCTAGGCGGATACAGGGAGTTGAAATAATGAAATATTTAGTCATGCTGGGTGATGGAATGGCGGATCTCAACCTAACTCAGCTTAATGGAAAAACCCCACTTGATGTTGCTAACAAGCCCCACATGGACTTCCTGGCAAAGCACGGTGACACAGGTCTTGTTAAAACAGTACCTGACGGAATGAACCCAGGTTCTGATACGGCCAACCTATCCGTTATGGGATATGATCCCCGCAAGTTTTATACCGGCAGGTCGCCCCTTGAGGCAGTCAGCATGGGCATAGGCCTTAAACCTGAAGACATTGCACTACGCTGTAATCTTGTCACCCTCTCTGACACAGAGTTATTCAGTGACTCAGTTATGGTGGACTACTCCGCCGGTGAAATCACTACAGAGGAATCCACTCAGCTCATCGAGGCTGTCTCCAAAACGCTTAATGACAAATTTATAGACCTCTATGCAGGGATTAGCTATAGGCACTGCCTCGTACTCCGTAACAACAGCATCGGCACACAGTGTACCCCTCCCCATGACATCACTGGCAAACCAATAAAGGACAAGCTTCCCACAGGTAAAAATGCTGCGCTCCTTCTTCAAATCATGGAGGCCTCCCGTGAAACTCTCCGCAACCACCCGGTAAACCTTTCCCGTGTTGCAAAAAGATTAAATCCGGCCAACTCCTGCTGGTTCTGGGGTGAAGGCACCTCCCCCTCCCTCACATCATTTTATGAGAAGTATGGCCTTATGGGTGGAGTCGTGTCAGCAGTTGACCTTATTAAGGGAATCGGTATCTGCGCCGGACTTAAGGTCTTTGATGTTGTAGGTGCCACAGGCAATCTTCACACCAACTTTAAAGGCAAAGCTCAGGCAGCACTTGACCTGTTCAGTAGTGGCTGTGACTTTGTTTACCTACATATAGAAGCACCGGATGAGTGCGGACACCAGGGTGACGTAGCTGGAAAAATCAAGGCAATTGAGTTAATTGACAGTGAGGTACTGGGTCCAATCCTTCACGCTCTCAACACATCTAATAATGATTACTCCGTACTGCTCCTTCCGGACCACCCCACACCTCTGGAGCTCAAAACACATACCAGTGACCCTGTTCCTTTCACCCTATACCGCAGCACTGCAACACCACTGCACGCCTCTGAGGGGTACTCCGAATCCCTTGCAGCTAAAACTGGGCTCTATGTTGCAGAGGGACATACACTAATAGACACACTGATAGCCGGTAAAGGATGGTGACACAATGCTTTTCCGAAAAGATATAGAACCCCGCTGTTCCTACTGCCGCCGCGGAAAAACGCTTAGTGCTTCTGAGGTCTCCTGCATACGTCGCGGCGTAACACCAGCCTCCTCCTCCTGCAGGCGCTTTGTTTACGACCCACTAAAG
>CAZIVK010000108.1:0-5634 GCA_964542515.1 uncultured Oscillospiraceae bacterium
AATTTCAATCAGAAAGAAAACAAAATACTTTCTTTTGGAGAGGAGTTTCAAAAATTCATTGTGTGTTGATGACATAAATAATTCCATAGTACTCACCCTCCTACATTACAAACGGTCCGCGTTTGCTGCGAACTTTATCAAGAAAGTAGTCCTCAAGTGTCGGGCTAAGCTTAAGGGCACTCTCGGTAGTCTCACAGGAGAGCATCTCACTCTCATGGAGAACAGCTACTTTGTTACATGTCTTTTCTATTTCACTGGCTATATGGCTGGATATTAGGAATGTGACTCCCCGTTCCTTTGATAGGTGAAGTATAATTTCACGAACCTGGATAATCCCCTCAATATCAAGCCCGTTTGCGGGTTCGTCAAGTATGACGAGCTCAGGGTCCGAAAGAAGCGCCATGGCAAGTCCCAAACGCTGTTTCATTCCCAAAGAATAGCGCCCGACTTTATCCTTTTTGTAACGATCCAGGCGTACAATCTCAAGAATCTCAGCAATCCTTGAATCCGTAACATCAGAATAATATCGGGACATGAGCTTCAAGTTCCCGGTGGCGGTCAGATACTCATATAGGGCAGGTGCCTCTATCAAACTACCTACTTTAGCCATGGCATTCTCAAAGTTGGTGCTGATATCATACCCAAAAATTCTGACACTTCCGGTGTACTGGCGGAGCAGTCCCGTAATAACCTTCATTGTGGTGGTTTTGCCGGAGCCGTTGGGCCCCAAAAGACCCATTACGTCCCCCTTTTCAAGGGATAAATTAACCTTAGAAACCCCTCTTCCGTTGCTGTAAAGTTTCACCAAATCTTCTACTACTAAAACATTGTTCAAGTTGACTCTCCTATACAGAGGGCGGGTTCCCGCACAATGCGCCCCGGGAATCCGCCCTCTCAATTAATCTAAGGTTCTATTGATTCTATTGGTTCTTGGGGTTCTTCAACGGCTTCTTCATACTTTTCAAGGGCCTTGTCTGTGTATTTTTTTGATACACCGTCTTTGGTGATAATATACTCGTAATCATTTTCCGGGGTTCCTCCGGTATAGTCGTGCACAGTTTCATTTGCCGGAATTGCTGGCATGTCTATGACGGTTGTACCGTAATCTGACAGATTAATATCTATCTTAAGTGTAATACTCTGTTCCGAACCATCACGCCCGGTGCCTGTAATGGTACCCTCAAGTGTGTTTGAGAGGAGTCTTCCCTCACTGTCAAGGGTGAGGAACATTTTTGCGATGTCTATGACAGGCTCGGATTCCATGGAATAGAACAGTGAGTTGGCAGACGCTACATCAGTTACAAAATATTCAGACTCGTAGAAGTCTGAGCTGTTTTCAAAGTATATTATTTCTCCATTAGCGTCTAGATACACCACGCCTACATATTCTTTATCTCTAAGGAAGTTCCATGCCTCTTCTGAATACTTTTCAACGTCCTCTTGAGAGAGGGACCTGTCATACTCCACGAAGCTGTTTGTGTTCCTGGAGTCCTGAACTGAGCCGTAAAGCAAAGAGAATCCAGCGGTAACAATTTCAGGCAACTGGTTTCCCCTCAGGACTATCTGGTAACTCTTTTCACCGTTTGATTCTGAGACCATGACAAAATTGTTTTTTAGATCCCCAACAAGGGTGTCAGTCAGGACTTCCACAAACCTAATCATCTTATCTGAAATTTCATTATTGATCTGGGTGGCGATGCCCGAGTTGTTGGTGTTATGAATATTCCAATCACCTAAATTTCTGCGGTTATATGTTATATAATCAAATTTCCGGTTTGCTGAGGAGTCCGAGTTCTTCACAACCCAATTCTGAGTATCGTACGATACGTTGCTTTCTGCACCACTGTTCATATTATTTAGTTCACGTTCTGTACTGTAGCTGGTGACTTCACCGCCTGCATTCACTTTGTAGGCGCTCTCAACCTTGGCAAGCAACTGGCCGTTATGTGTTAGCTCAACATCAAGTTCTGCAGAATAGTTATCAGCTTCCAACATGTTGAGAAGTGATTTTTTGTAGGCCGAGTATCCGTTAGCATTTCCAAAGTTTGCTGCAGCTGCAGTAGTCAGAAGAACTGCGCCTAGAACAAGGCAGAGTATGGTATAGAAATGTTTGTTTTTACGCATTGAAATGACCTCCTTTTTGTTTGTCCACCGATGTACTAACTTAATGTTATCAGAACTGAATAAAGAAAACATTTCGTATTACTAAACATTGTATAAACTTGGATGTGGGGTCATTAAAACCTTTTCATGGTCATTACATAGTCATCCATCACAAAGCCGCCGCCTATGTCTGTCACCTTTTCTTCTACAATTTCAAAGCCCATAGTTTTGTATATGGAGACCGAGCGTATGTTGTTTTTGTTTACGGTCAGTGTTATAGCTTTCTTGCGCAGACGCTTAGCTTCATCCTTAACAAGGAACAGAAACTGATCAGCGATTTTGCGCCCACGGAAGTCCTTTTCAATGTAGATTTTGGAGAGGAAAATATAGTCCTCCTCAGCTTTGATGGCTAGGTAACCAATGAGGCGTCCATACAGATATGCCATATAGTAGTCCTCACCCTCTGCCATCCTCTGCTGGATAGCCTCAGAACTCTGTATGTTCTCAAGCATATATTCTACTTGTTCCGCTCCTATAATAGGGGTATAGGACTCAGTCCATATATCTTTGGCGAGCCTTGACACCGCCACAGCGTCCTCTACAGAAACTGCTTTTCTTATCTCAAAATAACTCATAACTTTACTCCGTTCAAAATAATTTCACAGGGATTGACTAAACAAATTTATAATATCATACAGTTCTACAAATCACAACATTTTCATATAAAAAACCGCAGCATCAGAGTAATACGTCATGTTACTCCCTTAACTGCGGTTAGATTTTCTTGTTTTTATTTGCTTTGTGCTGCAAGAGCTGCTTTTGAGGACTCTGCAAGTGCTCTAAAAGCATCCATGTCATTTACAGCAAGCTCGGAGAGCATTTTACGGTTCATCTCAATGCCAGCAAGCTTAAGACCGTGCATAAATGTTGAGTAGTTCATTCCGCACATTTTTGTGGCGGCAGAAATACGTGTTATCCAGAGCTTACGGAAGTCTCTCTTACGGAGGCGACGGCCTGTATATGCGTAGGTGAGGGATTTAATGACGGCCTGTTTAGCCATTTTAAAATGTTTGGATTTTGCGCCCCAATAGCCCTTAGCGAGCTTTAGTACTTTCTTTCTCCTCTTCCGGGTAGAAAGTGCACCTTTGATTCTAGCCATATCTAATCGTTCCTTTCGTTACTTCGGGTGATAAACTTATTCAGGGGTTATTTATACGGGAGCATGCGTTTGAGAGCTGAAGTGTTAGTTTCGTCTGCGTATGCGCCTTTTCTGAGGCCTCTCTTACGCTTTGTGCTCTTCTTTGTTAGGATATGGCTCCTATAAGCATGACCGCGCTTAATTTTCCCGGTTTTTGTTAGCTTGAAGCGCTTTTTTGCGCCACTGTGCGTCTTCATCTTGGGCATCGCTTGATTTCTCCTTTATATGTTTATTTTGTTTCAGCCTTTGCAGCCTTGGGGGCAAGGAATATAAACATGTTTCTTCCCTCAAGCTTTGGAGCCTTTTCAACACTTGCAACATCATTCAGTTCTTCAGCAAAGCGAATGAGCAGCTTCTCTCCTATTGAGGAGTGGGCAATAGAGCGCCCCTTGAAACGTACAGATACCTTTACCTTGTTTCCTTCGAGCAAGAATTTATTTGCGTTACGCTGTTTTGTGTCGAAATCATGGGTATCAATACCGGGGGACATCCGCACTTCCTTCACTTCAACAATATGCTGATTTTTACGAGCCTCTTTTTCCTTTTTGGCCTGTTCAAATCTGAACTTACCGTAGTCCATAATGCGGCACACCGGCGGCTTGGCCTTGGGCGAGATATTTACAAGGTCGTATCCTCTATCTAACGCAATTTGTAACGCTTCAGTTGCAGGCAGAATGCCCATCTGATTTCCTTCCTCATCTATGAGGCGTACTTCCTTTTCTCGAATGTCTTCATTGATCTGATGATTTAAATTGCTAATGCTAAAGCACCTCCAAAAGTAATTAAAAAATTTGTTGAAACAGCAAAAAAGCAGACGCAAAGCCGCCTGCCTAATAACAATAACATGCACAACTTGAGGTCAAAAAAAGACCTGCCATGCTTTATTGGCCCATACGCGTTAAGCTCTGGGCGAGGCTGTTACGGCAACCTACTTTGTTTTGCTGCATAAGTTTAACACAAATGACCACACCTGTCAAGGCGTTCTACAGACTTTCAAAAAGAATTTTTGCTCCTATTAATATAAGTATGACCCCACCAAATATTTCCGCTCCCTTTTTCATGCGGGAACCACAGAAGCAACCCAATAATGCACCAACTATGCAGATAACAAATGTCTCTGCTCCTACTATGGATACAGATTCAAAGATGTTTAGAGTGGCGGTTTCAGCATTTGTCAATGCAAGTGTGACTCCTGCAACGAGGGCATCTATACTAGTGGCGATAGCCATAGCAGTAAGTGTCCTAAGGTTAGCCTCAGAACCTGTATCACAGCTCTCTTCACCTTTTTTAAAGGACTCTATAATCATTTTCCCGCCCAAAAAAGCCAGTACAGCAAAAGCTATATAAGGGCCTATGGCACCTAATGTAGAGGCAAAAGTACGTCCAAGGGTGTAACCAATAAGGGGCATAGCGGCCTGGGCTAAGCCAAAACAGAGAGCCATCTTAAGTGCGTAACTCTTCCGGAGGTGCTTTACACACAGGCCATTAGTGACCGATATGGCAAACGCATCCATAGAGAGCCCTATCCCAAGAGATATGACTTCAACAAGATTCAAAAATTCTCACTACTTTCTAGTCCTCAAATCTGCGCTTTACGGTGGGTTGGTTCTCAATGCGCTCCACGGCCTGTTTCTTGAGTTCTTTCTGGTGGATCACGCCACGTATAAGGATAATTCCTATTACAATACCATATACAAATCCTGCCCCAAATATGATAAGAGGTCCTGCTGCAAGGGTATTTCCCACGCTAGTCTGATTTATATAATATACAATAAATGCGGCTCCCCCGGTTATTGAAGCTAAAAATGAAGCTGCTATACGGACAACGTTGAACTTACCAATAAAGATAAATGCTGTAAACAAGAAAAGTAATCCTGCGAGAATAGAACCTTCAAGCTCATATGGACCCGGAAGCATATCCGGTGCAGAGGTAGCCACTGAAAGTACTAGCATTGTCATCCTCCTTGTAATATTTTTTTATTATTATAACATGGGATGTCTATATTTACAATTATCTCTTTACCCCGCAAATTAAACGCCTGTTATGTTCTTATGAACACTCTATTTGTTTACTTTCTTAATATTATATACTTCTATAAACATTTTATTGTGAATATTAGCATTTCTTATATTGCGTTTGGGACACAATCATCTTATAATGTATTATGCAAATCGGCATAATGGGAGGAATCATAATGATTTCTGCTAGTGAATTCAGAAACGGTGTGACCTTTGAAATGGACGGTCAGGTGCAGCAAATCGTTGATTTTCAACATGTGAAGCCGGGAAAGGGTGCCGCCTTTGTCCGCGTGAAAATGAGAAATGTCATCACC
>CAZIVK010000109.1:0-5632 GCA_964542515.1 uncultured Oscillospiraceae bacterium
TAAGGCATAAAGGAGTCTGTAATGCGTCCATTTAGAAGTATAAGTGCAGAAAAAATTAATCAGATTAAGTATGTCCTCTGTGACATAGATGACACGCTCACAACCGGTGGAAAACTTCCTGCAGCCTCATATAGTGCCCTCTGGGAGCTGCACAATATGGGTATAAAAGTCATTCCGGTTACCGGACGTCCTGCAGGCTGGTGTGACCTTATAGTACGTCAGTGGCCCGTCAGTGCTGTCATAGGTGAAAACGGCGCATTTACCTACTACATGGAGAGCGGCCACCTTAAGACATTAACACACCCTGAAGTAAATGATAATGCCAAAGAAGAGCTCAAAGCTATAGAGCAGGCCGCCCTCAAACAAGTTCCACAAGCTCGTATCTCAAAAGATCAGTTTTCCAGAAAATATGATCTCGCTATAGACTTCAGAGAGGACCCCCCCTACCTAAGTTTTGATGAGGCAGATAAAATACAGAGAATCTGTACATCCATGGGAGCGGAGGCCAAAGTTAGCTCTATACATGTGAACGCATGGTTCGGCAAATATGACAAAGTTGACATGGCAAGGATAACTCTAAACACACTATATAAGGAAAGTGATCCCCTTAACACAGTGCTCTTCTTTGGGGACTCACCAAATGATGAGCCCATGTTCAAACACTTCCCCCTCTCCTGCGCTGTTGCAAACATCGGGCCCTTCATCAGTAAACTCACACATCTCCCGCAGTTTGTCACAGAACATGAAGGCGGTGAAGGCTTTGCTGAGGCAATAGCTCTCATAGTCAGTTCAAAATTGTAGAACACAATTTATAAAGAGCAAAACAAATGGAACCGTCCGGTGTGGTACGGTTCCATTTGTTTTGTTATTTGCTGAATGTGTCCTTAATCTTTTCAAAGAAGGACCTGCGCTTTTCGTAGTTTTGTTCACCGACGGCGTCCCCAAAGGAGCGCAGTATATCCTTTTGCTTCTCACTGAGCCCTTTTGGTACTTCTACGCTCACGCGTACGAACTGGTCACCGCGGCCGCTTGAGTTTATCCTTGGGATACCCTTACCGCGGAGCCTGAAGGTTGTACCTGTCTGGGTGCCTTCGGGCATAGTGTATTTCACTTTACCGTCCAGTGTAGGCACTTCAATTTCAGCGCCTAGAACTGCTTGGGTAAATGTAATTGGTATTTCACAGATAACAGATGTACCTTCACGGGTAAAGATTGGGTGTGGGCGTACCTGCACCGTGACCAACAGATCTCCTGTAGGACCACCATTGCGTCCGGAATTACCTTCACCGCGCAGTTGGATGGTCTGTCCGTCATCTATTCCGGCGGGGATATTTATTTTTATACTGCGACTCTTCCTGTTGTCACCAGAACCATGGCACACCTTACAGGGGTTTTTTATAATTTTCCCTGTGCCTCTACAGGTTGAACATGCCTCTGTGGTGGAGACAACTCCAAGTGGCGTGCGACGGCTTGAACGCACTTGACCGGTACCACGGCAGGTAGAGCATGTTTCAGCGTCCGTTCCAAGTTCTGCGCCTGTGCCTTCACATGTGTCACAGCTCTCTATACGGTTGACACCTATTTCCTTTTCTACGCCGAATGCGGCCTCCTCAAACGTAAGTACAGTTGATGCTCTTATACTGTCGCCACGGGTTGGGGCATTTCTTCTTGAGGTGGTACCTCCACCGCCAAAGAAGGAGTCAAAGATTGACCCCAGGTCAAAGTCCTCAAATCCGCCGCCGCCGAAGCCTCCGCTCCAACCTCCACCTGCGCCAAAGTTAGGATCCACACCCGCGTGTCCATAGGAGTCATACCGCTGGCGTTTTTCAGAGTCAGAGAGGACCGCGTAGGCCTCCCCGATCTCTTTAAAGCGCTCCTCGGCTTTTTTATCTCCGGGGTTTAGGTCGGGATGATTCTGTTTTGCAAGCTTTCTGTATGCTTTTTTCAACTCATCCTCTGAGGCACCCTTCTTTAGACCGAGCACCTCATAGTAATCTCGCTTATTGTCAGACATTCATGCACCGCCTAAAAATATTGATTATTCATTGTCATCGTCTACAACTTTGTAGTCTGCATCATAAACCGGGCCATCACCGGCAGGGCCATCATTATTTGGGCTCTGATCATTTGCGTTGTCCGGGGCAACATTCTGGTAAAGCTTTTCACTTACAGCATAAAATACCTTTGTCAGTTCCTCGGAGAGGTTTTTGATCTCCTCAGACTCTGTACCTTCCAGGGCCTTTTTAAGTTTATCTATAGCTGCCTGAACGTTTGCTTTGTCGTCTTCCGGAATTTTGTCCCCCGACTCGGAGAGTGTCTTTTCACTCTGGTAGACAAGCTGATCCGCGTGGTTTCTGGCGTCAACTTCCTCACGTCGCTTTTTATCCTCTGCTGCAAATTGCTCAGACTCCTTGATAGCCTTATCTATATCGTCCTTTGACATGTTTGTTGAGGATGTGATTGTTATACGCTGTTCTTTGCCGGTTCCAAGATCCTTGGCACTTACATTTACAATGCCGTTGGCGTCAAGGTCAAAGGTAACCTCTATCTGCGGGACACCACGTGGTGCCGGCGCAATTCCATCAAGGTGGAATCGTCCGAGAGTTTTGTTATATTGAGCCATCTCACGCTCTCCCTGTAGGACGTGGACCTCAACAGATGTCTGTCCGTCAGCGGCTGTGGAGAAGACCTGGCTTTTTTTGGTTGGAATAGTCGTGTTGCGGTCGATAAGTCTTGTGAAGACACCGCCCATTGTCTCTATGCCCAAGCTAAGTGGGGTGACATCCAGCAGAACCATGCCTTTGACGTCTCCGCCAAGGACACCCGCCTGTATAGCAGCACCCATGGCGACGCACTCGTCAGGGTTGATGCCTTTAAAGGGCTCTTTGCCTGTAAACTTTTGAACGGCTTCCTGAACTGCAGGTATACGTGTGGATCCGCCTACGAGTAGCACCTTGGAGAGCTCGGAGGGGCTAAGTCCTGAGTCAGACATTGCTTGACGTAGTGGCACCATTGTTTTTTCAACGAGGTCTCCGGTAAGTTCATTAAACTTAGCACGAGTTAGGGTTAGATCCAGATGCTTTGGTCCTGTGGCATCAGCAGTGATATATGGCAGGTTTATAGCTGAAGTGGTTACACCGGACAGCTCAATTTTAGCCTTTTCTGCGGCCTCTCTGAGGCGCTGCATTGCAATTTTGTCTCCGGAAAGATCTATACCGGAGGTCTTTTTAAACTCTGTAACAAGCCACGATACAACTCTTTCATCGAAGTCGTCTCCACCCAGGCGGTTGTTACCTGCTGTAGATAGGACTTCAAGCACTCCGTCCCCAATTTCAAGAACTGATACGTCGAAAGTACCTCCACCAAGGTCGTAAACCATTATTTTCTGGTCGTTTTCTTTGTCCAAACCGTATGAGAGTGCGGCAGCGGTTGGCTCGTTGATTATGCGGAGTACTTCAAGTCCGGCAATACGACCGGCATCCTTAGTTGCCTGACGCTGTGCATCAGAAAAGTATGCAGGAACTGTGATAACAGCCTTTGTTACTGTAGCGCCCAGATAGCTCTCAGCGTCTGTTTTCAACTTCTGAAGTATCATTGCGGAAATTTCTTGTGGGGTGTACTGTTTTCCATCAATGTTGACTTTGTGGTCCGAACCCATTTCACGTTTGATTGACGAGATTGTGCGGTCTGGGTTTGTGATGGCCTGGCGCTTAGCAACCTGGCCTACCATGCGTTCGCCCTCCTTAGAAAATGCGACAACGGATGGTGTAGTGCGAGCTCCTTCTGCACTTGCTATAACGACGGCTTCTCCGCCTTCAATAACAGATACGCAGGAGTTAGTTGTACCTAGATCTATACCTATGATTTTTGACATGTAGATTTACCTCCAGTATTTAACGGTTATATTAGTTTGCTACCTGAACAGTGGCATAACGTATGACTTTATCCTCTATTTCAAAGCCTTTTTGAAATATTTCAGACACCATATTTGTGTCATGGTCTGCGCTCTCAATATGCATGACAGCATTATGTTTTTCCGGATTAAAGGGGACTCCCTCGGCCTCTATCTCAGAGACACCCAGTGCAGTAAAGATCTCCTTCATCTGCTGAAGTATCAGTTCAACACCCTTTTTATAGGACTCATCCTGGGATGGGTTGGCAGCTGCGCGCTCAAGGTTATCAAAGACAGGGAGAATTCTTTCAACAGTGTCCGCCTTTGCAAGCAGGTAGAGTGATTCACGTTCCTTTGTTGTACGCTTACGGAAGTTGTCATACTCAGCCAGTGTGCGCAGATAGCGGTCATTTAGTTCATTGTACTTTGATTCAAAGTCCTCCTGGGGAACCTCATCAGTTACCGGCTCCTCAATAGGTTCTGTGGCATTTACCACTTCTTTTTTGGTTTCATCAGTTTTTGCCAATTTATATACCTCACTTTTGCTTACTTATTTTGTTCATTATTTAATAAATCACCTTCGGCAAGTTCAAGATTTATCAGCTTATTTAGTCTATTTGTGAAGTATCTGAGCTTAGCGGCCACAGTGGAGTAGTCCATTCTTGTTGGACCCACAACGCCTATTATGCCCTTCATTCCTTCTCCAATTTCATAACTAGCTGCAACAACGCTAGACTCATGTAGCTCATTTCCGACATTTTCCGGTCCAATAAGTATTTTGATAGGACCATCCTCATCAGGTGATGGAAGCTGCGCAACAGAAACACGGTCCGACAGGAATTCAAGAACCTTGTGCGCTTTCATTACATTACTAAACTCCGGCTGCTCAAGCATGTGTTCAACTCCGCCCACATAGACCATGCTCTCCTCCAGCTCCTCCATAACGTCACGGATATAATCCAAAATCCACTGTACAAAGGACTCAGCAACTCCTGCAGCCTGCGCCACATCCTCTGCGGACACGTGGATCAGCTCATTCGAAGTACAGTTTACCAGTTTTGCGTTGAGGAGTGCGGCCACCAGATATAGTTTGCTGTCCGTTATTTGGGCAAACTTTTTTCCAATTATATTCTTAAGAATATTTGTTGAAAAGAGTAAAACTAAGACGAATGTATCCCGATCCACCGGAATAATGTCAATTCTCTTCAGGCGTGGTCCGGATTTATGTGAAACAGTTGCGTAGGCTGCATAATTGGTGAGACCCGATATAAGCCTTCCGGCCTCCTCAATAAGTTTATCCAATTGACGGGCCTTGACCTGGAGCGAGTTATTTATTGCTTGCATTTCACGGGCTGAGAGCGTGTGGTTATTCATAAGCTCATCAACGTACATCCTGTATCCGAGGTTTGACGGTACTCTTCCGGCTGATTTGTGAGGCTGTTCCAGGTAACCCATACTCTCAAGCTCTGACATCTCATTGCGGATGGTGGCGGGCGACAGTCTCAGCCCCAACTGAGCAGTGAGGGATTTTGATCCAACAGGCTCAGCACTCCCGATATAGCCATCTACAACAGCCTTTAGAATTATTTTTTTCCGTTCTCCCAGGGACATACCTTTCACCTCCAGAAGCACAAAAAATTATTATTAGCACTCTCACCTTTTGAGTGCTAATAATAATTTACCACCACAAGACCTTATTGTCAAGACCGAATTACCGATTTATTTATCGGGGTGCAGACC
>CAZIVK010000110.1:0-5628 GCA_964542515.1 uncultured Oscillospiraceae bacterium
TAAACGGCAAGGCACCAAAGTCTCCGCTACTCAAGAATATGATTATGGCATTTTTATTTGGAGGGCTTATATGTACTATAGGTCAGGTGATCAACAACATTTTTATTTATTACTTTGAAAGCAAAGAAATTGCCGCTCCGGCAACCTCTATAGTACTTGTCTTTCTAGGTGCTCTTCTTACAGCACTCAGAGTGTATGATGACATAGCAAAGGTTGCGGGAGCGGGCTCTCTGGTTCCTATAACGGGGTTTGCAAACTCGGTTGTATCTCCGTCAATGGAGTTTAAGTCCGAAGGTATTATTACAGGAGTCTGCACCAAGATGTTTATTATTGCAGGTCCTGTTATTGTGTTTTCTATAGTAGGGTCTGTGGTGTATGGAATAATTCTTCTGCTGATTTAGAGAGATGCAGAGAGTGAAGCTCCTCCGTTGCTATGGCTATCTTTGTTACGGAGAATTCACAGTTCTGGGGGTAGATGTAGAGAGTGTTGTCTGTGGTGTTTAAGTCAATGCAATCTCCGTACTTTCCCAGATAGTCATACTCAATGTGACAGGAGTAAATGGTAGGGACAGAGATTTTGATATTGTAGGGATTGCCGCTGTAATCCCCTTCCAGTGAGAACCCGCTGTAGTTATGAGTAAGGGTAGCATATCCTATGTCAATGAATTTCTTAGCATTTGGCAGTGCCCTCACCAGCGCAGAACACTGAAAACTGTATTCCCCACGCAGTATCTCTTTGCGAACATTTTGACGCTCCCATTCGTACCAGTCAGGGATGTGGGAGAATTTGGTTTTGCCATCTATTGCTTGAAGCTCGCCCAACTCGGTCATTTCCCACTCTTTGCCACAGTGTTTACAGCGTAAGGTACTGCCTTCGGAGCTCATGTGATATTCCGTTTTACATTCTGTACACTGATACAAAACCTTGTGAAGACCTTTTGCGCGCTGTTTGTAGTTTATCCGGATGTTATTATCCTTTTGCCACTTGAAGTCATCATACACAAAAGCTTTCCTGATTGCCTCAGTGATCTCCTGTTGACTGGTATTAGCAATCTCTTCTGCAGTCATTATACAGGTCATTTCTGCGGTTGTTCCCTTTACACGACGGTTTGAGAGATTCCAGACAGGAGAATTGATGTGATGTCCGTTACAAATTAGTGTGACCACGGGGACCTTTAGAAACTTTGCAAGTTTTCCTATAGATTCCGGTAGAACAGCAGTAGTCCCACACTGTGAGTACCTTGCTTCGGGATATATTACAGCTATATCTCCGGTCCCTATAACGCGATGTAGATGACGTACAATAACGGTGTCAGTTGTAAATTTACGTTTACAGATGCAGCCTACTAATCTAAGAAGCCATTCGCGCTTTATAAAGCCATCAATTGCAACTACATAGTTTGCACGATTTGGAAAGACAGCACGTGAAGAAACTTTGAAATCCATGAAGGAGTTGTGATTGCAAAGTAGAAGGTATGGAGGTTTAATGCCTTCCATACCGACCTTGGTGAGACGGTTTCTGTGCTGAATTAGCGCGGGCAAGGAGAGTATCCAGATCAGTAGACGCAGATGTTGACGTCCAACTTTTTTAGTCATAGCAAAACGTGGGATGTTTTCTAACATATTTGTTTCCTTCTCAGAGCTTATTACAGTTCTGTTTTATCTAATTTAGGAAATCAGCCCTTTTCATACTGAGTGAAATTCTCTTTTTTACGGTATCTACTTCAAGAACACTGACATCAACGAGATCTCCCACCTTAACTACCTCTGAGGGGTGCTTTACGAAGTGGTCTGCAATTCTTGAGATATGCACCAGGCCGTCCTGGTGGACTCCTATGTCCACGAAGGCACCAAAGTCTATTACATTACGCACAGTTCCTTTGAGACTCATACCAGGCTTGAGATCGGCCATATCGAGGACGTCCTTGCGGAGCATTGGTTGTGGGAGCTCGTCTCTAGGGTCACGTCCGGGTTTTTGGAGCTCTTTGACAATGTCACGCAATGTGGGAAGGCCCACTCCGCAGTATTCAGCTACGGTGCTCTCCCCTGCCTCTGAAACTTTATCCTGGATGAGTGAGATGTTACCTGCTTTGACGTCCTTTATGCTAAGTCCACAGTATTCCAGAAGCTTTGTTGCGGCATCATACGATTCCGGGTGAACCGAGGAGTTGTCAAGAACGTTTTTACTTTCAGGTACGCGCAGAAATCCTGCACACTGTTCAAAGGCTTTTGGACCTAACTTTGGCACTTTAAGAAGCTGCCTTCTTCCGCTAAAGTGGCCGTTTTCATCTCTAAAAGCAACTATGTTTTTAGCAACAGCGGAGGAAATTCCAGCAATATGTGAAAGCAGTGATACCGAAGCAGTGTTAAGATCTGCACCTACGCTGTTAACGCAGTCCTCAACAACACCGCCTAGGGATTTGTCCAACTGACCTTGGGGTAGATCATGCTGATATTGTCCTACTCCTATGGCTTTTGGGTCTATCTTTACGAGCTCAGCCAGGGGGTCCTGGAGTCTACGTGCAATTGATGCGGCACTTCTCAGTGAGACATCATAATCCGGGAACTCCTCTGCCGCCAATTTGGAGGCCGAGTAGACGGATGCTCCGGCTTCACTTACCACCATATATGATATGGGTGTGTTGAGTTCTGATATGAGGTCGGCAACAAAAATTTCAGATTCCTTTGAGGCGGTACCGTTACCAATGGAGATTATCTCTACGCCAAACTTACTAATGAGCTTTTTTAGTTCCCTCTTGGCGTCCTCAGTGCGGCTCTGCGGAGGTGTTGGGTAAACCACAGTAGTAGCCAGGAGCTTACCTGTACTGTCCACTACGGCTATTTTACAGCCTGTCCTGTATGCAGGGTCCAGTCCAAGTACAACCTTACCTTTGACAGGGGGTTGCATTATGAGATTTTTCAGGTTCATGGAGAACATTCTTATGGCTTGCTCGTTTGCCATGTCACTCAGTGAAGACCTGATTTCACGTTCAATTGATGGGAACAGTAACCGTGTGTAGGCGTCATCCGCAGTTAGACGGACAGTTTCAGATAGTTTACCTGTTCCGCGGACACTTCTTCTGTAAATGAGGTTGCGGACAATGTTTTCATCCGCCTTGATGGACACCTTAAGGAAGGATTCCCTTTCACCCCGGTTGATTGCCAGAACCTGGTGGCTCTGCACCGCACTTAAGAGTTCAGAGAACTCATAGTAGGTGGAGTAAACAGATTCCTCAGCCTTTGATCCCTGGGAGACAATCCTACCGTACTTTAGAATATAAGTACGTAGGGCTTTTCTTATATCTGCATCATCTGACATCCACTCTGCTATGATGTCCATGGCTCCAGATACTGCGTCCTCTGCAGTTGTTACACCTTTTTCCTCATCAATATAATCTGCAGCAAGTTCTATGGGGTCTGAGCTGTTTAGTTCCTGTGCAAATATAATTTCTGCCAGGGGCTCAAGGCCTTTTTCCTTAGCGATGGTGGCACGGGTGCGCCTCTTAGGCTTATAGGGTCTATATAGGTCCTCAAGCTCAGCCAATATTTGCGCACCTTCTATGGCTGTAGCCAGTTCCTCTGTCATTTTACCCTGATCATCAATAGACTTATATATGTCATTTCTGCGCGAATCTAGGTTCTTGAGATAAGTAAACCTTTCCGAGAGGTCACGTAGCACCTGGTCATCAACGGCTCCAGTGAGCTCCTTGCGGTAACGCGCAATAAATGGTATTGTGTTACCCTCATCAATCAATTTGAGGATATTTTCAACATGTTCTGCCCTAAGTTTAAACTCTCCGGCAAGTATTTCAGAATAATTTGTCATCTATGTTCTCACTTTCCTTTTCTGGTCATTGCCTAAATATTTTATCCTATTCCCAACCATAAGTCAAACAATCCCTTGCAATTTGGGCATTAATACTCTATAATGCACTCAATAGACAGGAGGTGTTGACAAATGAAACTAACCTATTTGGGTACCGGTGCTTCTGAAGGCATACCGGCGCTTTTTTGTAACTGTAGCGTCTGCAGTAACGCACGTGTAAAAGGTGGGCGTGAAATTAGGCACCGCTCCTCCGCCCTAATTGACGGAAACCTCCTCATTGACATCTCCCCTGACATCTTTTCTCAAGCTATTAGCCAAAACCTGGACTTAAGCCGTTTAAAACATGTACTTATAACTCACACACATTATGACCACTTCTACGTACGTGAGTTGCTAAATATACGTCCACCGTTTTCTAAGAGGCCTGTCCGCTCAAAACTTGATGTTTTGGCCTCCCCCCCCGCTATAGAAACTATAAAGAATGACCTTGGTCCGGAAAAGTTTGTTCTCCTGGCTGATTACGTAAATTTCACCGGATTGAACCCCTTTGAACGGTTTGTAGTGGGAGACTACACTGTAACTCCGGTACATGCACGTCATGGAACCAGCATGCCCTTTATCTATATCATTGAGAAGGATGGGCGCAGAATCCTCTACGCAAATGACTCAGGCTTCTTTCCGGAGGTAACCTGGGACTTTATAGCGGGGATACATTTTGATTTTGTGACCCTTGACTGCACCCACGTGACGGACAACGGAACCCCCGGACACATGTGCATAGAGGACAATATAACCGTCAAAAAAAGAATGTTCCAACAGGGCAACATAAACAACAAAACACGGTTTGCTGCAACACACTTTGCTCACAACAGTCAGTTGACCTACTTTGAAGTTGATGAGCGTCTACGGCTACACGGTATCATTACAGCTTATGACGGACTTGAAATGAACATATAATAAAGGGATTGCTGATGCAATCCCTTTATTATATCTGAATTAATCAGTCAACTAGTTCAAGAACTGCCATTTCAGCAGCATCTCCACGACGTGGACCTGCTAGCATAACACGAGTATATCCACCGTTGCGCTCTGCGTACTTGGGTGCAATCTCGTCAAACAGTTTTTTAACAACGTCCTCTTTTGTGATGTAGGACATAGCACGACGTCTTGAGGCAAGAGTATTCTTCTTACCAAAAGTAATCATCTTTTCTGCAACGGATTGTACCTCTTTGGCACGAGTTGCGGTGGTCTGAATCCTTCCACTCTCTAGCAGAAAGGTAACCATGGCTCTCATGTCAGCGCGTCTATGTGCAGTGGTGCGTCCCAATTTTCTGGGCATTTGAACAACCTCCTTTTACTTAACTATCCTCACTGGCAAGGCTGAGGCCCATGCCCGCTAATTTGTTAATCACTTCATCAAGGGATTTGCGGCCTAGATTTCGGACTTTCATCATATCTGCTTCTGTTTTACTGATGAGGTCCTCGACTGTATTGATACCCGCACGTTTGAGGCAGTTGAAGGAACGGACAGACAGGTCAAGCTCTTCTATGGTCATTTCAAGCACCTTGTCGCGCTGTGCTTCTGTTTTTTCCACTACTGTTGACTTAGCACTGATGGTCTCTGACAGATCTGTAAATAGATCCAAGTGATCTGAGAGAATCTTTGCGCCAAGGCTAACAGCATCCCTTGCGGAGATGGTGGAGTTAGTCCAAACCTCAAGAGTAAGTTTATCAAAATCGGTCATATTTCCTACGCGTGTGTTCTCCACCGAGTAGTTGACCTTACGTACCGGTGAGTAGAG
>CAZIVK010000111.1:0-5603 GCA_964542515.1 uncultured Oscillospiraceae bacterium
AAAGACGAAGCCGTAGACGTTGTAATAAGACCTGAGGACATCAACGCAGTATCAATTGCGGACGCTCAGTGGACCGGAACCGTTGAGTCCATTGTGTTTAAAGGCGTACATTATGAAATCATGGTTGATTCGGGTGACATCAAGTGGATGATTCACTCAACTGATCCCCAGACACCCGGTAGCACTATTGGTATGTCGCTGACACCTGAGGATCTCCACATAATGCACAAGATGAGTGCCGAGGAGGTGAGATAGGGTTGAAAAGAGTCCGCCTTGCTGCGCTCCCTTACGCAGTCTATGCCACAATCTTTATTGTGGCTCCCATTATACTTGTTCTCTTTTACAGCTTCTTCTACAGAGATGATGGAACTTTTGCCTTTACCCTCAACCACTTTGCCAGGTTCTTTAGCTTTAGTGAGCCTGTATATATGATGGTGCTCTGGCGTTCAATCAAGATCGCCTTCATATCCACGCTCATCTGCCTTATAATCGGTTATCCAATGGCCTACATTTTGTCCCGCATGCCCTCTAAAATACGCGGAATCATCTCCTTTCTCTTTGTCCTACCCATGTGGATGAACTTTTTGCTCCGCACATATGCCTGGATGACTCTCCTAGAAAACACCGGTGTCATCAACTCAATCCTCGGCAGCCTAGGTCTACCGGCATTGAATATGATGTACACAGAAGGTGCCGTTATATTTGGTAATGTATATAACTTTTTGCCCTTCATGATCCTCCCCATCTACAACGTTCTCGTTAGAATTGACAAGACCTTAGTGGAGGCCTCGGGGGATCTGGGCGCAAACTTTGCTAAAACCTTTACCCGTGTAATCTTCCCACTGAGCCTGCCCGGAGTTTCCAGTGGTATAACCATGACCTTTATGCCTGCCGTCACCACCTTCATAATATCCAAGCTACTGGGCGGCGGCCAAAACGCTCTCATAGGTGACCTGATTGAAAAACAGTTTAAATCTGTCGGAGACTGGGGCTTTGGTTCCGCCATGTCCGTTATACTGATGGTAATGATTCTATTTGCCATGGGTATCATGAGCCGCTACGAAAAAGAACAGTCCGCCGGCGGCATGTTGATGTAGGGGGTTGTTATGAAAAAGCTTATTAATATTTTTAAGAACACCTACTCAGCTCTGATATTTATTTTTTTGTACGCCCCTATTGTGGTTCTAATTGTCTTTTCATTCAACGAATCAAAATCCCGCGGCAAGTGGGGTGGATTTTCACTGAAGTGGTATGAGGCTCTGTTTCAAAACTCATCCATTATGGAGGCCCTATTTAACACTCTGCTGATTGCTTTCCTTGCTGCACTATTTGCAACAATCATAGGCACTGTAGCGGCCATCGGCATACACAACATGGGCAGACTGCCACAGGCCTTCTTCATGAATGTGAGTTATCTCCCCGTTCTTAATGCGGACATCGTCACCGGTGTCTCCCTCCTCATTCTCTTTATGTTTCTTGGTATTTCACTTGGAAGGTTTTCACTGTTGCTTGCCCATATCACCTTCAACATCCCCTATGTAATTCTGTCGGTAATGCCAAAACTAAAGCAGATGAACAAGCACGCATTTGAGGCGGCCCTCGACCTGGGTTGCACCCCCGTCCAGGCCATAATAAAAGTTGTTCTTCCGGAAATAATGCCTGGTGTAGTGACCGGAGCTATTCTTGCTTTCACCCTCTCCATCGACGACTTCGTCATTTCATTTTTCACAACTGGAGCAGGAATAAACACTCTATCTATAACAATCTACTCCATGGTCCGTAAGGGCATAAAACCTGAAATCAACGCACTGAGCTCTATAATGTTTGTTGTAGTACTTCTCCTTCTGGGGGTAGTCAACATCCGCTCCAACAAGGAGCTAAAGAAAACCAAATAACCTAACAAGGGGAGTTGCCAATTGAAAAAAAATTTTTTAGCCGGATTTTTACTTGTCTTTACACTGCTAACCACCATTTTCCTATCCGCCTGTGACTTTGATAGTGACACAAACACGCTCCGCATCTACAACTGGGGTGACTACATCAATGAGGACGTCATAGATATCTTTGAAGAGGAGACAGGCATTAAAGTTATCTACGACACCTTTGAGACAAACGAGGACATGTACACCAAAGTTAAAACAGCCGGCACAGGGGCTTATGACATAGCAATCCCCTCCGACTATATGATCAAGCGCATGATTGATGAGGACCTGCTGGCAGAAATAGATGTCACAAAGCTGGAAAACTATCCGCTGATTAGTGACACCTACAAAAGCCTAGAGTACGACATTGAAAACCGCTACTCAGTCCCTTACATGTGGGGAACCCTCGGTATTCTCTACAACACCACAATGGTGGAAGACGAAGTCACAAATTGGTCCATCCTGTGGAATGAAAAGTACACCCGCCAGATCTTCATGATTGACTCAGTCCGAGACTCTATCGGCCTGACACTTAAAATGTTGGGTTACTCCCTCAACAGCACAAACGTTGACCAACTCAAAGAGGCAGAGGCAAAGCTCCTAGAACAAAAGCCCCTGGTTTTAGCCTACACAGCTGATGAAGTAAAAGACAAAATGATACAGGGTGAAGCGGCTATGGCCGTTGTCTACTCTGGTGATGCCATCACATGCATGGACCCTGAAAACGGAAACCCGGACCTACAATACGTGGTTCCTGAGGAGGGCACTAACCTCTGGTTTGACGCCATGGTTGTGCTTAAGGGAACTCAAAACATGGATGCCGCCATGCAGTTTATCAACTTTATGTGTCGCACAGACATCGCCACTATGAACCGCGACTACATCAACTACTCAACACCCCAATCCGAAGTTTTCTCCAACCTACCGGATGAAATCAAAAACGACCCCGTCCAGTACCCCTCAAACGACATCATAGAAAAGAGTGAAGTCTTTGCCGACCTGGGTGAAAGTATCTCCTACTATGAGGACCTATGGGTTCGTGTCATGGCGAGCTAACAGGTTGACACAAATTCAACTTTTGATGTATAATTAAGTTAGTTACTATTTCCAGCTTAGAAGGAGGAAAACATGAGCAATAAATATTTAGGACAAGATATCCCAAAACTCGGTTTTGGAGCAATGCGCCTACCCACACTGGATGACCCGCAGCGCACCATAGACCTGGATCAGGTTAAAAAAATGGTGGACACCTACCTTGAAAGAGGTTTCCGTTATTTTGACACCGCATATGGCTACCATGGCGGAAAATCCGAAACAACTCTGCGTGACGCACTGGTAAAGCGCTATCCCCGTAGTTCCTATTACCTTGCTGACAAAATGCCCCTTTGGGAAGTGAAGTCAACTGAGGACTATCCACGTCTCTTTGCCGAGCAACTTGAACGCACCGGAGCTGAGTACTTTGACTTCTACCTTCTCCACAACCTGAGCGGCCCCCAAATTGAGGCAACAGAAACATTCGGTGGCTGGGACTTCATGAAGCGCATGAAAGCAGAAGGCAAAGTTAAGCACATAGGGTTCTCATTCCATGATAAAGCTGACCGCCTTAATGAAATTCTTACAAAGCATCCGGAGACAGAGTTCGTTCAACTTCAGATCAACTACAACGACTGGGACGATGAAGACGTACAATCCGGAAAGTGCTACGAAGTCGCACGTCGCCACGGTAAAGCTGTTATCATAATGGAGCCAATTAAGGGCGGTGCCCTGGCAGGCTTTAGCCCAGAAATCCGTAAAATCTTTACAGACGCCAACCCTGAGCTATCCGTAGCCTCATGGGCCGTCAGATATGCCGCATCCCTTGACGGACTGGTTACAGTTCTCAGCGGAATGTCTAACCTTGAACAGCTTTTGGACAACACCTCCTACATGGTGGACTTCCAACCCCTCTCCCCAGAGGAGCACGCTGTTATAAACCGCGTAACTGAGGAGATCAAAAAAATCCCTACAATCCCATGCACCTCCTGTGAGTACTGCATAGATGACTGCCCTTCCCACATTAACATTCCGGGCGTTATAAGTGCACTCAACAATAACTCGGTCTATGACAACCTCGCCGGTGCAAAGGGTCACTATGGCTTTATCACATCCCGCGGCGGTAAGGCATCAGACTGTATTGCCTGCGCAAACTGTGAAGGACACTGCCCACAGCACATTGAAATTATCGAGGCTATGAAAACAGCTACCTCACTTTTTGAGTAAACCCGCACACCACATCCCACATCCCGCACACCTACATAGATAAATACAATTTATTATAAAGGAGAAAATCAAATGGCCAATTTAAAGATCGGTTTTATTGGTTGCGGCGGAATCGCAAACCAAAAGCACTTTCCCGGAATGGTCCAACAGGATGGAGTGGATCTCGTAGCATTTTGTGACCTTGTAGAGGAGCGCGCAGTGGCAGGTGCCAAACAGTACGGAACTGCTGACGCAAAGGTTTACACAGACTATAGAGAACTACTTGCTGACAAATCCATTGATGCAGTGCACGTTCTCACCCCTAACATCTCCCACTGTGAAATAACTGTTGCCGCTCTAGAGGCAGGCAAACACGTCCTATGTGAAAAGCCCATGGCTGCCACAACAGAGGACGCCAAAAAGATGTTGGCTGCACGGGATAGGACCGGCAAACTCCTGACCATTGGTTATCAGTACCGCCACTTCTATGACAACGCAGTAGCCAAACAAATAGTTGACGACGGCTGGCTCGGAGACATCTACTACGCAGAAGCTAGTCTTATACGCCGCCGTGGTGTACCAACCTGGGGCGTCTTTACAGACAAGTCAAAACAGGGCGGAGGACCCCTCATCGACATCGGAACTCACGCACTTGATCTGACCCTCTGGATGATGAACAACTATGAGCCTGAGTATGTAACCGGCGTATCCTTTGAAAAACTTGGAACCCTTCTCACACCTGAAATGCAGGGCCAAACAAGCTACAGGGGTGACTCGGATCCATGGAACAATAAAACCTTTGAAGTTGAGGACTTTGCGGTAGGTTTCATTAAAATGAAAAATGGCGCAGTCATTAACCTTAGAGCCTCATGGGCACTCAACATGATTACAGACCCCGGAATGGTTCTCCTCTGCGGAACAAAGGGTGGACTTGACACCTATGACGGCGTCAGACTCAACCACGTAGTTGCTGGACAGCAGTCGGTCACACAGGTTGGCCAAAAGATCAACCCATTCATCCCCGGCTTTGGAGGAGGAAAAGCACCTCCCTCCAAGGAAGCAGAAATCTGGGTTGCAGCACTAAAGGGTGAAGGCGATCTCTTCGTACTTCCTGAGCAGGCCTTCACTGTAACTAACATACTGGACTCAATCTACATCGCCTCCCGCACAGGCAAACCTGTCTATTTCGACTAATTTTTATGTTATTTAACACGGGGACGGTTATCTTGTTTAAACAAGGTAACCGTCCCCGTGTCAAAACTAGATGTTTGCCAATGGCTGGTGCGTGTGCTATAATTAGGTGTCAAATGATGTAAAGCGACTGGAGGAATCTCAGATTTGGCTAAACCTAAAAAAAATGATCAAAATTACGGCAATGAATCAATATCAGCATTAAAAGGTGCTGATAGGGTTCGGAAACGCCCGGGTGTTATTTTTGGCTCG
>CAZIVK010000112.1:0-5600 GCA_964542515.1 uncultured Oscillospiraceae bacterium
TAACAAAGACACCTTCTGGACGAATGCCTTTTCCTGCAAGATAATACGGTCTGGCGGTACCCCGTTGAACATCTAAAATAATAACTGGCTTTTCGTCTATGGTATGTGGAGAACATTCAACAAAAAGTGTTACGTCTGGACGAATTGAATCTCTAATAGCATTTGTAAGACGAAGCATTGTATCATCCACATTACTTACCCCAACAGCGGAACCGTCATCATCTAAACCAATATATAGTTTTCCACCCATAGAATTAGCAAAGGCTATGACTGTTTTCTTAATATCATCAGTGTAGTCACGTTTAAACTCTAGGGTCAAGTTTTCAGCAAACACAAAAGCACCTCCTGTAATACAATCTAATTATACCATAATTACTACTAATTATAATCATCAGAGGTAATTAAGTCAACTATTTTTATGGCTGTAAAAAATGTATATAATGTGGTATGCTTTAAGGTATCAAGACTGAGTGAAAGGAAGTATTATATGATTCAGAATCCCATTTTGAAAGGGTTTAACCCAGATCCATCTATCTGTAGGGTGGAGGATGATTTTTATCTAGTTACGTCAACATTTTCCTATTTTCCCGGAATTCCTGTGTATCATAGCCGTGACCTCTGTAACTGGAAGCAAATTAGCTATGCGTTTAGTCGTCCAGATCAACTGAGGCTAAGCCCAGACAGGATATCAGGAGGACTTTTTGCACCTACCATCCGCTATCATGATGGCGTCTACTATGTGATAGTCGTTAACATGAGCACCTTTGAAACTCTTATTGTTACTACTAAAGACCCATCAGGAGAGTGGTCTGAGGCACATGTTATACCTGGTATCTATTTTGACCCATCCCTCTTTTGGGATGATGACGGCAAGGCCTACCTTATTTACAACGGTATGGGGTCTCCCGAAGGTCCGGACTTCAACATTTGGCATAGAGAGATTGACCTGGATAAAATGGAGTTTGTAGGTGAGCCAATAGGACTATGGACCTGTGCACTAAAGGATGGAGCATCACCGGAAGCTGCCCACATGTATAAAAGAGATGGGTGGTATTATGTCATGATATCTGAGGGTGGAACGGAACACTTCCATGCCGTAACAATAGCACGCAGCAGAGACATTCACGGACCTTACGTAGGATATGCGGGTAACCCAATTTTAACCCACCGCCACCTCACAAATATGTACCCCATCTGTAACGTAGGTCATGGAGATCTGATTGACCTAAAGGACGGTTCGTGGTACATGGTTGTCCTGGCATCACGGATTTACGGTGGATATCATAAAAACCTCGGAAGAGAGACATTCATTGTTCCGGTAATATGGGAGGATGGATGGCCCGTTGTATCACCGGATACCGGTAGAGTAGAATGGACTTACCCTGCACCAAACCTTCCTGAGTATAGTTTCCCAGCAGAACCTGTAGTGGATGATTTTGATGACGATAAACTAGGATTTCAGTGGAACTTCCTGGGCACACCAAGCAATGATTTATACCGCTTAGCTGACAGTAAGCTATATCTTAAAGCAATCGCGGAGCCGGTGCGGCCGCTGGAGTTTAAGCGGATGGGTCGCATGAATCGCAACCAAATGCCAACCATAAATCCGTCTGCACTCAGTTACGTAGCCCGCAGGCAACAGGATCCAAGCTTTGAGTCGTTCTGTACAATGGAGTTTGTATTTACTAATGACAGTGAAACTGCCGGTATGTGTGTCTTACAGAACAACTACAACCAAATGCGTGTTGAAGTTGCAGTCCAGGACGGTAATAAGGTGATCCGAGTAGTTAAGCACAGCACAACAACCTTTCCCGGTGAAAACCCTTTTGACCAGAAGGTTGAAGGCAAGGAGGAAGTTCTGGCCTCAATACCTCTTGAAAGCTCCAAGATCCGTCTTGCCATAACAGCAGAAGAGCAAAACTACAGTTTCTACGCAGGCACCTCGGAAGACAATATGACAGAGGTCTATTCCAATCTTCATGGAGGCTTCCTCGGATCAGAAACAGCAGGTGGTTTTGTTGGCGCATACATCGGAATGTTTGCCAGCGGTAACGGTACAGACACAGGAAACGAAGCCGCATTTGATGCATTTGGGTATAAAGGGAAAGAATAAGAAAGGGTCTATGATAATAGCGTAAGAGAAGGCAAAACACAATTTACAGATGCATTCCGTCTAACTAATACAAATAGAAAAACTTTTTCGAAGCTAATTGAGAATGTAAAAGGCATTAGTTGATGAAGAAATTCTTGATTGATGCAAACTCTCTTATAACTCCATATAGGCTTTATTACCCTTTTGATTTTGCACCTAAGTTTTGGCTTTCCAGTTGCATTATGAACGTTTTATGATATACTGGAATAGAACATATGTTCTATTTTGGGGTGATAACATGGAGAGGGTTATACTTCACTCGGACTTGAATAACTGCTATGCCAATATAGAGTTGTTACATCGGCCTGCTTTAAGGGGTAAGGCTGTTGTTGTCGGGGGTGATGTTGACGCAAGGCATGGAATTGTGCTTGCAAAATCTGATGCGGCTAAAAAGCTGCAGATAAAAACAGGTATGGTAATTTGGCAAGCCAAGCAGATTTGTCCAAACCTTGTTGTGCTGCCACCAAACTATGAACTCTATCTCAGGTTTGCTAAGATGGCGCGAGAAATATATGGTGAATACACAGACCAAACTGAAGCTTTTGGCCTGGATGAGAGCTGGTTGGACATTACAGGAAGTGTAGGCCTGTTTGGTGACGGTGAATCGGTTGCAAATGAAATCCGACAGCGCATAAAAAATGAAATGGGTGTTACAGCGTCTGTAGGGGTAAGTTACAATAAAATATATGCCAAGTTAGGGTCGGATCTGAAAAAACCGGATGCCACAACCGTCATCTCTCGGGCAAACTTTAAGGAAAGGGTATGGCCTCTACCAGCATCTGATCTGTTATATGTGGGACCTTCAACTGCCAGGAAACTTGCAAGCCGTGCAATATTTACCATAGGTGATATAGCCAAAACAGAACCAAAGGTTCTAAAGCGCTTTTTGGGCAAAGCGGGAGAAATGCTTTGGATTTTTGCTTGCGGACATGATGAATCCCCAGTCACCACAAGCGGAGTGGAGGGTATGATCAAATCCGTAGGCAACAGTAGCACTTTTCCTAGGGACCTCATGGACAACGATGACGTAAAAATGGGGTTCTACATGCTGGCTGAAAGTGTTGCCGCACGCCTGCGTGAAGGGGGATTTGAGTGCCGTGTTGTGCAAATCAGCGTCAGGGACGTAGATTTATTTAGTTTTGAGCGGCAGACAAAATTGGAGCGCCCAACCAATCTAGTGGCAGAGCTTGTACCTGTTGCCATGCACCTCTTTCTAAAGAATTACTCATGGCAAAAGCCTATACGCAGCATAGGTATCCGCGGGGCAGACCTTGTAACTGAAGGGAGCCACATACAGCTCTCAATGTTTGAAAGTGAGGAAAGTAGAGAAAAATTGGCTGCTCTTGAACGGGTTACGGACCACCTCCGTGAACGCTACGGCTATTTCTCAGTCCAGAGGGCATTCATGCTGTGCGACAAAAAAATCACTTCACTTGACGCAAAAAGTGACAACATCATCCACCCCATAGGATACAATTACAACGGTTGAGGAGATTTATATGATAGACCACAGATATGATCATGACGGCAAGGTTTACGTGGACGTGACCGCAGTGTTCCACAAGGAAGGGAAAAAGCTAAACAGAACCTCCATTATGGTGATTGAGCCCATCTCCTTTGTATGGGAGGACGGCACAGAGTTTGAAATTGACATGGTTACGGACTTGTGCAGAGCTGCAAGCCTAAAAGCCGGAGGCGCTGGGCTAAGGTACACCATAAGAGTAAAGAACCATGAATCCTTTCTTTTTCTAGAGGAAAACCGCTGGTTTATGGAACGTAAGCGCATGTGAGCCTTGCGCAGTGTTGAGTTTATGGTTATAATTGGTATAAAATATGTAAGGTGAAGGTGTAGCTATGAAGGTAATCAAAAAAGCATTTGGAAATAGGCCTGACGGTAAAGAGACATATCTGTTTAAAATAACAAATGATATGGGAGCTAGTGTTGAACTCATTGAATACGGAGCAGCTATACGGGGTATATCCGTGCCTGACAGGGATGGCCGTATGGATGATGTAGTTCTGGGGAAGGATTCCCTGGAGGAGTATACGGCGGTGGGTGCATTCAACGGCTCGGTCACCGGACGTATTGCCAACAGAGTTTCGGGCAACGGCTTTAGTATAGGTGAACGCACCTTCACACTTGAAAAGGGTAGGGAACGTGACGTGACCCTTCACTGTGAAAGTGCAAACTATGCCACGCGCTTCTTTGATGGGAGTATAACTAAAGAGGAAGCAGACAGCGCGGAAGTGACATTCTTCCTCCGTGATAACGGTGAAGGCGGCCTTGAAGTCCCCCTTGACCTGTGGGTCAGTTACTTCTTTGACAATGAAAATAAGCTTACAATAACATATAGGGACATCCCTGAAGAGGACACCGCCGTAGCCATTACAAATCACTGCTATTTTAATGTAGGCGGTCATGGCCTGGGACATATAAGTGACCAGATCCTTCAGATTGCAAGTGATTTTTATACCCTGATGATTGACGCAGACACCGTATCTGGGCAGGTTTTAAGCGTTGAGGGCACCCCGTATGACTTCCGTGAACCTGTGGAAATTGGAAGCTATGAAGGACCTGATGAGGGCGGATATGATACAAACTTTGTGCTGAGGGGCTCCGGCTACCGCCTTGTGTCTACCTTATATGACCCCAAAAGCGGCAGAGTCATGGAAACATATACAGACTTACCCGGTATACAGGTATACACAGGGGGTAACCTCCTATTTAAGTTTCCGGGTAAAAGAGGGGCGGAGTACGTGTCGTCGGGATTCATCTGCCTTGAGACCCAGCACTTTCCGGATGCAGTGAACGTTTCTCATTTCCCATCACCGGTTCAAAAAGCCGGAAAGGAATATATAACAAGGACATCATATCACTTCAAAGTTAGGTAGGAAAACATGAACATTTTGCACTTCAGATATGCGGTGGAGGTTGAGAAGACGCGTTCTATCAATAGAGCCGCTGAAAATCTTTACATGGGGCAGCCAAACCTTAGCCGTGCCATAAAGGATCTTGAGGACTCGCTGGGGGTCTCAATATTTAAACGCACTTCCAGGGGTATGACACCTACACCACAGGGTGAGGAGTTTCTGCAGCGCGCAAAAAGAATCCTACAGCAGATTGATGAAGTTGAAATTATGTTTAGAGACGTTGGATCGGATATGCAGAGGTTCTCCATCTCGGTACCCCGCGCCAGCTACATCTCATGTGCCTTTACAGAATTTGCCAAAACAATAGACACCACAAAGCAGGCAGAAATATATTATAGAGAAACAAATGCGCTCCGTGCAATCCGTAACATTGAGGAGGCGGATTACAAGCTCGGCATACTCCGGTTTCAAACAATCTATGAGCAGTATTTTGAAACAATGCTTGCAGAAAAGGGATTGGACGCAGACACAGTATCTTCCTTTTCATACGTCCTGATAATGTCGTCTCAAAGCCCTC
>CAZIVK010000113.1:0-5554 GCA_964542515.1 uncultured Oscillospiraceae bacterium
GCAGAGCGAGGGAGCCCACAATTGGAAGTTCTGGGAAGAATATCTTGAGAAGGAACTTGTATGGCTAGATGAGCTAAAGAATCAATAGATGAGCGCAACATTACATCCTGATTGTACATTTTTAAAGTTTGAATGTGTTTTTTCAAAGGGGTTACCAGACTCTTTTATAAAAGTGTACTTTTTAAAAAGGATGTGCTAGTCTATTTGATGCCTGAAAGAAAAATAAGTGTTATTATGACCATGGACGCAATAGTCAAAGCGTACTAAATATTATGGAGGAATTGAACCCAATGAAAAGAATTTTCACACTTCTCCTTGCAGTAATTATGGTTCTGGGTCTAGTCGCATGTAATAACGACAATGCACCAAGTCCTACTGACGGAGGCTCAAGCACCAAACCTAGCGCAACACCGGGAAATGCAAGTAATGAAGAGCCCTATGCTGTTCAGCTGTATATGCCCACAATGATGACAATTCCAAGTCAGGAAGCAGTTAAAGACGTGGAAAACGCCATCAATGAGCATATCAAAACAACCCTAGGTATCAATGATATCACCATGGACCTACAGTTTGGTCATCTAGCAGACTACAGCACAACCGCAAACATGCAGTTGGCTTCAGGCGAAAAGATGGACATTCTCCTAACTCTCCCACTAAACACAGCAGTAGGTAATGGCTATCTCCTACCACTTAACGATTTCCTCGGCAAAGAGCTATCAGGCGCTTCAAACGTCATCAAAGATTGGCTCTCCTGCGGAACTATTGACGGAACCACATATGCAATTCCATGCTATAAGGGCCAAGTCCTAAGCTGGAAATTCATTTATGACAAAAATCTGGTTGATGGCGTTTATGACATGAGCAAAGTAAACTCCGTTGATGATCTTGACGCTTGTCTTGCAGCACTCAAAGCAGAGTATCCTAACGAGCGCTTTATGGTTTTTAACAACCAGCTCGTTAACCTATTTGGTTTCCAGGATCACACCAACGTAGTTGGCAACTATTTTGCCACAGTTGGAGAAGGCACAACACTAGTGAACTACTATGAAACTGATGCATACCGCAAGGGTGTTGAAAAAGCATATGAGTGGAGCAAACTTGGTTATTCAGATCCTGAAGGCTCCAACAATACTCTAAGCCATGACGCAGTTGTCATGTCCGGTACCTCCAAGGGAGTTATCATGGGTCACGCATACTCCATCGAAACAATTGATCAGATGTTTACAATGAATAACTCATACGGCGGAAACTTCGGATCTGTTGAGATTGCTACATCAGATATGACAAACAACGCACTTGTTTACGGAATCGCTTATACCTCCGAGAATCCTTCAGCCGCAGCACGTATGCTAGACCTTATCTGGACAGATGAGTTCATTGCAAGCACACTTATTTACGGCATAGAGGGCATTTCCTGGGAGTGGAATGAAGGAAAAACCTCCATCCAGTACCCAGAAGGACTCGGCATTGATACAGTTCCTTATACCGCACTGTACAGCTGTGGAGCATTTGGTAACCAGTTCCTGCTATACGGTTTTGACGGAAACACCTCAGAAGATGATAAAGTCTTCATGAAAGAACTTATCGACGAGGCATGGTATCCTGAACTATTTGGATTTACACCGGATTCCAGTAATGTTGGCACACAGATAGCTGCAATCTCCAACGTAGTTGACCAGTACAACACTGTTCTTACTTACGGTGACGTTGATCCTGCTGACTATCTACCACAGTTCCAAGCAGCTCTGAAAGCAGCTGGTATTGATGAAGTTATGGCAGAATATCAAGCACAGATTGATGCATGGCTTGCTGAGAAATAATCTGTCCCACTGGATATAATATAGTAATAAGGGGCTGCCTCACTAAGAACTAAAAGTTCGAAGTGAGGCAGCCTCAATTTATGCCATAGTCTTAGCCAATCCTGTTTTCTGTTTCAGGGTCAAATAGGTGAAACTGCTGAGAGTTAATGATGACCTTGACCTCCTGGTCTTTGAAGAACGTTCCGTTGGAGACAGGCTGTACGGATATGAGCTCTTCACTGCCTGTGTGAAGGTGTAGATATATTTCCGACCCCATGTGTTCTGTGAATTGAATACGCGCTGGCATGCCCTCTTTGCTGATGTTAACATGTACGGGGCGGATACCAAGTGTGATAGTTGATCCACTTAGATCATGGGTCAAGTTTGTTGATTTGCTTTTTGGTAGTAAATATTCCTTTCCGAGTAGCTCAACGTACCACTGTCCGGAGAGGTGACGCAGGGGAACATCTCTAAACACGTTCATCTGTGGTGTACCCACAAGTGTAGCAGTGTACAGGTTATTAGGCCTGTTATAGAGATCCCGGGGTGACCCAACCTGTTCAATTATTCCGTTACGCATTACTACGATTTTATCTCCGAGAGTAAAAGCCTCAAGTTGGTCGTGGGTAACGTATATGAAGGTTGTTCCAAGCTTCTCGTGGAGATCTTTAATTAGGATCCTCAGCTTCTGGCGCAGTGGACCGTCAAGGTTGCTAAAGGGCTCATCCATTAGGAATAGCTTGGGATTGCGGATAATGGAGCGGCCTATTGCTACTCGTTGCCTTTCACCTCCGGACAGTTCTTTAGGCCTGCGCTGTAGTAGGTGAGTGAGGCTTAGAACACTTGCAACGTCCCGTACCATAACGTCAAGTTCATCACGAGGGATGTGAAGGTTTTTCAGTGGGAAAGCTATGTTTTCATATACTGTAAAGTGGGAATAGAGGGAGTAGTTTTGAAAAATCATTGAGATATCGCGAAGCTCCGGCTTGATGTCGTTTATTTTAACGCCATCCATTATTATGTCGCCATCACTTACTTCCTCAAGGCCTGCAATCATCCGTAAAACCGAGCTTTTACCGCAGCCGGAAGGTCCCAGAAGAACTACAAACTCACCACTGTCAATCTCTAGGTTAAATTTTTGCACTGCAATGACGCCTTCATTAGTTGTATATGGATTCATACGCTCCCGGGCAAGAGCTTCACGGGCCTTCTTACGTCCAAATATCCTTGATACGCTGGTGTAGGGATAGATCTTCAGTACGTCCTTAAATAGCAAACTACTCATTGTCATCCCCCGTATCCAATGAATCATCCTCCGGTTCATACATAAGTTTTGCCAAATCAAGGCTTGATAACTCCTGTGACTCTGTGTCTAGGTTACATTCAGTGTGTTTATCTGGGTCCTGTTCATCCGTGCCAAGACCGCTGTTCTTGATATAGGAGGCAAGTGTTTTTTCAATTCCCCCGCATATTAAGTCTGCGTACAGTCCGGGGATAATCAGTAGCAGGAGGGGATAAAAGTCAACTAAAAAAACCATAAAGCCCAGTAGAATGATATACCATACCGAGCGTAAAAGGTTGCGCGACGCAAGGTAAAGCGATAAACGTAGTGTCATAGTTGCACTGCATTCAAACCTTGATAGAGTAGGCGGGACAAACAGAAGCATGGTGACAAAGATGAATGCCAGCAGAAAACCAAAAGCATAATAGGCAGTCCAGAATGCTCCGTTTCTCCAGACCTGGCTACCAAAGTCTAGGGCTGTATACAGTAGTAATCCAATAATGATGCAAATAATTGACAGAGGGATTCCCTGTTTTAATGAGTTCCGCATATGGGAAAAATAGTCACGCAGCACACCAGTTCCATTCTCCCGGACAACCTTAGTAGTAGTGTGAAACAGGGCGGACGTAGCCGGTATAATAGTGATAATAGGGATGCACGTTAAAAGCCAAAAGAAGCTTAGAATCATCATATTTCCCACTTTGACTAGCATCTTTATAAGAAAACCGTCATATTGAAATGCTCCCATTTGATCCTCCTAAATATAGGCTATAGGCATAATCCCTTTCGGATTATGCCTATAGCATGATTTTATCTTGTTTACCCCTTGACTCCACCTATTACCAGACCCTTAACAAGTTCCTTCTGTATGAAGGGGTATACCAGTAGAATTGGTATAATGGCAATGATGGCTATGGCCATACGGGCACTTTCCGTGGGTAGCGCCTTAAAGGCCAACGCCGCGGATTCTAAGGCTACATCACTGGATTTGAGGAATTGAATACTGTCCATAAGCTTTTTAAGGTAGACCTGTATGGTATACAGCTTTGTGTCAGTTATATAGTAGAGACCGTTTGTCCAGTTGTTCCAGTACCCCAGAGCTGCAAAGAGTCCAATTGTGGTTAAGACCGGTTTTGACAGAGGGAGCATGATGCGCCAATAGATTCGGAAGACGCTCGCACCGTCTATTTGTGCGGCTTCAATTATAGAGTAGGGTACGTTTGCGTTAAAATAGTTTCTTACCATCAGTATGTTCATGGCACCCATCAGACTTCCGGGAACAATAAGGGCCCAAATGGTGTTCTTGATACTGAAGATTCTTGTCCATACGATATAGCTGGCAGTAAGTCCACCGTTAAACATGAGGGAAAAGAATATAATAAAAGCAAATACGTTGCGATGTTTAAAGTCTTTGCGGCTTAGGGGATAGGCAAAGAGAGATGTCAACAGGAGGTTACTTAGAGTACCGACTACTGTCACAAAAATTGTGGTACCATATGCGCGGCCTATTGTTATACGCTTAGCCCATAGGTAATCATATGCGTTAAATGAGATTTCGCTGGGCCAGAAACTATATCCGCCACTATTCAGCGTCTGCTCAGTGGAAAGTGATACCGAAAGCATTAGGAAAAATGGAGCTAAGCAATATGCCGCAAGCAGCGTCATCAGAACTATAGCTATATTATGGAATGCCCGCTCATCTCTTATGGTTGGGACATTTATTTTTTTGGACTCATTCATAATTTTATGACCATGCCTTTCTTTAAAATCCTAAAAGAGAGCGTTATCTTTGTCAACAAAGCGGACAAACGCATTGGACAGGATAACTAACACAAATCCAATTATGGCCTGGAACACACTGGCGGCGGAGGACATACCAACGTTGTTGAGTTCTAACAGGGCCCTATATACATAGGTGTCTATAGTTTGGGTTGTGCTGTATAGTAGACCGGATCCCAGCGGAACCTGATAAAAGAGACCAAAGTCAGAGTTAAATATGCGTCCAACAGACAAAAGGAGCATTAAAGTCATCATAGGTCTGAGCAGGGGGAGGGTGATGTGAATTATTTGCTTAAATTTGCTTGCGCCGTCTATTCTGGCGGCTTCATAGAGGCCTTTATCTATACCACCTATACTTGCCATATAGATTATTGAGCTTTGGCCGGTAGCTTGCCAGAAGTGGACTATTGTTAGAATTAGGGGCCAGTATTTGGCTGAAGCGTACCAGTTGATTGCATTTTCACCAAGAATGCTGCGGTTAACAAAACCGTATGTAGTGCTTAGAAATGCATACACTATAAAGGAGAGGATAACTGCAGAAACCATTGATGGAAAGCATATTATTGGCTGGATAACCTTAGCTATGCGCCTGTTTGAGATTTCTGCCATACATAGCGCAACAAAAACGGCAATGGCCATACCCAATATAATCCAAACCACATTGTAGGCCAATGTATTTCTTATCATAATCCAG
>CAZIVK010000114.1:0-5544 GCA_964542515.1 uncultured Oscillospiraceae bacterium
TGACAAAGTATTTGAAATGCATTTTAATATAGTAGGCCTATTATATCACGGAAAGAAAAAATAGGGAACTGTCATTTGGTTTTGGAGGCACTTATGGCTTATGATTCAAAAGTTGTACTGATAACAGGAGCATCGCGGGGCATTGGAGCCGCAACCGCTGAACTCTTTAGTAAAAATGGGTACAGTGTAGCAATAAATTATTGTAGTTCAAGAGACCATGCATTTGATGTAAAGGAAAGAATATTATCAATCGGAGGGGATGCGGAATGCTATAGAGCTGACGTGTCCTCAATGGACGATGCTGTAGGTATGGTGGACTCTGTTACCAAGAGGTTCGGAAAGATTGATGTCCTGGTGAACAACGCCGGGGTGGCACAGCAGAAACTTTTTACCGATATAAGCTCGGATGAGTGGGAGCGGATGTTTGCAGTGAATGTCACCGGTACCTTTAACTGTACCAAGGCTGTTCTCCCCCAGATGATTAACAGGAAGCGGGGCAAAATAGTAAATATATCGTCTATATGGGGACTGACGGGAGCTTCGTGTGAGGTGCATTACTCTGCGTCTAAGGCTGCGGTTATAGGTATGACTAAGGCGCTTGCTAAAGAGGTAGGTCCATCGGGTATACAGGTGAACTGCGTAGCTCCGGGAGTGGTAAGCACTGAGATGAACTGCAATTTGAGTTCCGACGACTACGCCGCCATATGTGATGAGACCCCACTTGGGAGAATAGGATCTGAACATGATATAGCTGAAGCTATATTGTTTTTTGCATCGAATAGATCTGATTTTTGCACAGGGCAGATATTTAGCCCAAATGGTGGAATTGTCATCTAACCTGTGGTATCATTGATGAGTTATTATTATCAAAAATAAAGGGTGGGAAATAAATGGCGGAAAAGAAGAGTATTTGGAGCAAAGACTTTGTAATCTTATTTATAGTGAGTTTGGCGGTAAGCTTAGGATTTCAAATGCTGAACCCAAACATGGCGGGGTATGCGGACTCTCTGGGAATAGGCGTCGGTTTTCTTGGGTTTGTTGTGGCAGCGTTTGGATTTGCAGCTCTTGTTGCAAGACCTTTTTCCGGAAGGGCCGCGGATAAGCTTAATAATAAAAAGCTAATCTTGATATCTGTGTTTGGACTTGTGCTCTCTGTGTTTGCATACACATTTGTAAATGGTTTTGCATTTCTCTTGGTGGTTAGGTTTGCTCACGGCTTATGCTTTGGGCTAAACTCTACACTGACCATGACAATGGCCTCAAGGACTCTGCCTGAGGAGAGAATGGGATCCGGCATGGCCATATTTAGTCTTGGAATGACACTTAGCCTTGTGGTTGCACCGTCCATGGGTATAACCATATCAAACCAATACGGATTTCAGCCGCTTTTTTATATCAGCTCAGTTCTGATGATTGTGGCGTTACTGCTACTGTTTCTTGTAAAGGACCAGCCCCTTGCATCTAAAGATCCCAATGCACCGAAGGAGCCTGTATGGAGGACATTTTTTGCTGCGGAAGCACTAAGTCCATCAACTATGTCGCTTCTAAATGCGTGTGCTTTCGGTACTGTTAATGCATTTATTGTACTGTATGGGAAAAGTATGGGCTTTGAGAGTATGGCCATATACTTCACAGTGAATGCCATTGCGCTTCTAATTACCCGTCCAATATTCTCAAAGCTTATGGACAAGGTTCCTGTAAAGCTTATTTTGTATCCCTGCTATGGCTTTATGATCATCGCCATGATTGTTCTATCCCAAGCAAACTCGCTGCCACTTTTCCTGATATCAGGCGTCTTTTACGGCATAGGAAACGGAGGCTCCATGCCTGCGCTACAGACACTTTCTCTAAAGTGTGTAGGGCCGGAAAGAAGAGGAGCTGCCAGCGGAACATACTACATGGGTCTAGACATAGGAAATGTCATAGGGCCAATACTTGCCGGGGCACTTATTACCGGCATAGGTTACTCATATACATTTTTGGTCATGGGTTTCCCCATTATACTGAGTGCGGCGGTACTGTTTATTTCAAAGAAGTTGCCCAATAAGGTCTAGTGATATATAGAAAAAACCCGCTTTAAACTTGGTAGTTTAAAGCGGGTTTTCTTATTGTGGAACTATGCCCACCACATCTCTCCGGGTTCTTCATACACCAGTACATTCTTCAGGAGGGAGATGGCCTTTTCAAGGCCCTCCTTGACGGACATCATGCTATCCTCATGTTCAATACTTACTGAACCGTTATAGCCGACGGTACCAAGTGCTGTGATCATTTCTTTCCAGGCCTGCTCTCCTCTGCCGTAACCTACGGAGCGGAATACCCAGGCGCGGTTAGCAATGTCACCGTAATGCTTTGTATCAAGGACGCCGATTCTTGCGGTGTTTGCTTCGTCAATACGGGTGTCTTTTGCGTGGAAATGGTAAATTGAATCACCCAGCATGCGTATAGCTTGAACGGGATCCATTCCCTGCCAAACGAGATGGCTTGGATCAAAGTTTGCGCCTATTTCAGGACCCACAGCTTCACGTAGCCTTAGGAGGGTTTCTGTATTGTAGACAAGGAATCCGGGGTGCATTTCAAAAGCAATTTTAGTGACGCCGTGTGAACGGGCAAAAGCGACAGTCTTTTTCCAGTAAGGAATGAGCACTTCGTTCCACTGGTAGTCCAGTATTGTGAGGAAATCCTCTGGCCATGGACATGTGACCCAGTTGGGCGTTGTGTCGTTGGCGGAGCCGCCAGGGCATCCTGAAAAGGTGACAACTGTGTCAACTCCGAGCTTTTCTGCAAAGAGAACTGCAGTTTCAAAGTCCTTTTGATACTTGTCTGCCTCAGCTTTGTTTGGGTGGATTGCGTTTCCGTGCGCGCTGATTACGCTGATAGACAGGTTGTACTTTTTGAGAAGGTCCTTTAGCTCATCAATGCTTTTTTCACCGGTGATATAGGGAAGGGTGTGGGTGTTGCCGGGGAAACCGCCGGCACCAAGCTCTATGGTCTGTACGCCGAGGCCGGATAGGTATTTCATTGCCTCCTCAAGGGACATTCCGTAGAGTGGGACTGTGAGTACGCCTAGTTTCAAGTTGCACGACTCCTTTCCAAGTTAAACGTTATTTTTTAGGTATTCAAAATCCTCTTTTAGGCAGGCTACCCTGTCCTGAGGGGTGTTGTAGCTGTATTCACGCTCAACAATGTAAGCTTTGCAGCCCTGTGCGTCTGCAGCTTCTTTGACCGCGCTCCAATCCACAATACCCTGTCCGGTTGGAACGTTAATTTTGGCACGCTCCTCCATCATTCTGAGGAACTCAGGTGGAATAATTGGTTTTCCGTCCTCGTCAAACTTCATTTCAAATGGAGGTCTGCGCTTTCCGTCTTTTGGACGTGGTTTTGGCTCATCAACACCGATAACTGCGGCGTTTTCTTTTACGTGGATGGCGGCAAAACGGCCGGCATACTTGTTGATGAAAGCTACGGGGTCAATTCCTGCGGCGGAAGCCCAACCACAGTCAAGTTGGAATATAACGTAATTTGGGTCTGTATTATTGAGAAGAATTTCTAGGAGATATTCGTCATCAACTTTCCAAAACTCCTGTGTATGGTTGTGAAAACCAACTTTTATACCGTAAGCCGCAGCTTTTTTGCCCAGGCTGTTTAGGGTTTCAGCTAGCTCAAGGGCCTCTTCACGGTTGGTAAATGAGTGCATAGGGCAGATGGCATACTTCACTCCAATTTCCTGAAGGAAGGGCAGTTCCGCTTCAATGTTATCTAACTGAACGTGGGATGAGAATGGATCAACGCCTGCAGCTTCAACAATTGCCTTAATTTCTGCTGCAGTAAGGTCATCATATCCACCTGCAAACTCAACTCCCGAGTAACCAATTTCCGCGGCTGTCTTGATTTTTTCGGACAGTGAGAGGGTGGAATCCATTCCAAATGAGTATAGGGCCAAATATACTTTATCCATTTAGTTTTCTCCTTCTCTATTTATATATTATTGTGGTTTTATAGGTTTACAAGCTGTCCTGTAGCGGAGGACTGATAAACAGCATCAAGAATTTTTGTAACCACAAATGCCTGCTCAGGTTTAACAATGAGGATTCTCTCATCATTTGCCTCAATAGCGTCTAGCCATAGTTTTGCTTCCATGTTCTGGGGTGGCAGTGAGGAGCCTGGGAAAAAGTCAACGCCTCTTGGGGAGCCAACATCAGGCTTAATGACAGCAGTTTTGTCAGCTATGACGGTGTTGATACGGAGACCTTCGCGGAACATTCCTTCTGAAACCATGTCTGCTCCACCCTTGGTTCCGCTTAGGAATGTACGAGCTTCACCGACGTCCAATGTGTTTAGTGCCCAGGCTGCTTCAATGTATATGACTGAGCCATTTTCCATGGTGACAAAGCCAAATGCGGAGTCCTCAACTTCATAGGTCTTGTTGTCCCAAGTGCCCATCATGTTTCCCTGGTTGCCCGGCTCAAGGAGTTTACCAAGAATTTCAAAGGACTTACCCATGACACTTTTTGGTTTGTAGTTGTCCATCATCCAGAGGGTTAGGTCAAGTGCGTGTGTTCCGATGTCTATAAGAGGTCCGCCGCCCTGTTTTGATTTGTCAGGGAATACGCCCCATGTAGGAACGCCGCGACGACGGATTGCGTGTGCCTTTGCGTAATAGATGTCTCCGAGGTCACCTTGCTCACAAATGGCTTTAAGGGTCAGACTGTCTGAACGGTAGCGGTTTTGGTAACCGATTGTGAAGAGTTTCCCGCTCTTTTTGTAGGCGGCCATCATCTTTTCTGCGTCAGCGGTAGTAGCGGCCATTGGCTTTTCACAAAGTACATGTTTTCCTGCTTCAAGCGCTGCAACAGTAATTTCACAGTGGGATACGTTTGGAGTACATACGTGTACATCATCAATGGATGCGTCAGCTAAAAGTTCCCTGTAGTCTGTGTAAACTTTTGCGTCAGATGCGCCATATTCCTTTGCGGCCTTTTGAGCTCTTTCAGGAACTATGTCACAAAATGCAACAATTTCACATCTGTCTGAGAAAGCCTTGAGTGCGGGCAAGTGCTTCTGGTTAGCTATGCCACCGCAGCCGATAATACCTGTTTTAATTTTTGACATCTGTTTGCCTCCCGGTATAAAAATTTTGTTCTATGAACTGGGTTGATTATACAACATACAGCCTGTGTTTGCAAGAAAATAACTTAGGAAGCCATGCTATTTTAATAAAGTAAATGTTTACTTTTTGAGAATCAGGCATAAAACGTAACTTATTTAGAATAATGTAATTTATTTAGGGGCTTGAACATAGAAATATAGTAGCAAATTTAAATGTACTAACTATTATGGGGGATGAGCTTGTGATCATATTTGCCAAGAAGCTTACCAAGAGGAGTCTGGCCGCATTTGTCCTGGCCGGAGGAGTTCTCCTATGCGCCATTATAGTGCTCGTCTCCAGTTCTGACGACCGGGGAACTTTTGGAAGGGCAAGCACTTATGAGGAGAGGATAGCCTTTGTTAGATCCTATGGCTGGAATGTGGAGGACGGGGAGG
>CAZIVK010000115.1:0-5519 GCA_964542515.1 uncultured Oscillospiraceae bacterium
GAAATAGCCGGTGAGTTCAACCTGTTGAGTGAGCGCTTTGAGCGTGTTGAAAATATGAGGCGTCGCTTTGTTTCGGATGCCTCCCATGAGTTAAAAACTCCCCTTGCATCGGTCAAGGTGCTTGCGGATTCAATTGTCCAAAATGATGACATGCCTCCGGAACTTGTAAAGGACTTTGTTGCTGATATAGCTGAGGAGATCAACCGCTTGACAAAAATGACTGAAAAGCTTCTAAATATCACAAGGCTTGATGCTGAAGTTAAAAATGAGATATATCCCGTAGATCTGGCCGCCATTATTAAGAGATCGGCACACATGCTAAAGCCCCTGGCGGATTTAGAGGACATAAAAATTAATCTTGAACTCAGTGATAACTGTTATGTGGACTCAAATGATGAAGATATCTACCAAGTTGTGTTCAACCTCATGGAAAACGCCGTCAAGTACAATAGGCACGGGGGTAGAGTCACAGTGTTCCTATTTGCCACGGAGGAGGGCGGCGCTACCGTTCAGAATAATGTCAACCTTATTGTTAGTGACACAGGCCTCGGCATTCCAGAGGAGGATATAGATAGGATATTTGAGCGCTTCTACAGGGTGGATAAGGCTAGGTCCCGTGAGGCAGGCGGAAGTGGACTGGGTCTGGCCATTGTCAGAAATACAGTGCTATCTTTAAATGGTACAATTGCAACCTCCAGTAAAGTTGGTGAGGGGACCCGCATTTCAATCATGGTTCCTATGTCCGGCATAGGAGGTGTTGTCTAATGAAAATCCAGCTTTCTTACAAAAGGATTATTACGCTTATTTCAGTGCTTATCCTAGCACTTGTATTGGTTAGTTGTGAAGAAGCACCCCAACAGGGTGAACAGCTACAGATATACTTTTTGAAGGACTATTCCGCTTCCCCAGGAAGTGCAGTTGACGTAGTAGAAATTACCATCTCCCGAAATAGCGACAAAGTCACCCACGCCATGAAAAAGCTTCTGGCGGATCCGGGTGTGAGTGGCCTGGTCAGCCCGTTCCCTAAGGGTATCTCTCTCAGTTCGGTAAAGTATGATGGTGAAAAGGTCATCATTGGGCTTTCGGAGGAGTACGGGGAGTTATATGGTGCAGATCTGGCCGCAGCTGACGCCTGTGTTGTGCTCACTCTCTGCGCAATCGAAGGCATATCTGAAGTTGAACTCACTGTAAACGGTGAACCGCACCCATCGCGTCCGCACAAAACTATGTCTGCAAGCGGCATTGTCACAGACGACCTACCATTAAAACCCGTTGAAATGGAAATTGTCCTCTACTTTACAGACGGTAACCGCCAGTACGTAGTCCCAGAGGTAAAAAACATTATTATCCGTGACAACGAATCCATTGAGCGCTACGTGGTTGAGGAGCTACTAAAGGGACCTGTCAGTGATGGCCTTGAGCGTATACTTCCTGAGGGAACTGAGCTTATAAGCATAGCTAGGGAAAAGGGCACATGTTTTGTAAACTTCTCAGAGGCCTTTATGCGGGTTGTTGAGGAGGGCCGGGAAGCTGAAATACAGGCGCTCTACTCTGTTACAAACTCACTTTGCTCCATAAATGGAATACAGAGTGTACAGTACCTGGTTGACGGACAGAGGTTATATGGCAGTACAGTAATGCTACCTTACAACGCATCTGTCGGTGAGTTTTCAGATTTGGCCATTGAGGCCACTGTCTATATGGCTGATTCATCTGCCACCTATCTTGTACCTGTAAAGGCACGCATAGCTACGGGTGGCGGGTTTGACCTAAGTCGCCTATTGACGGACAGACTTATAACCGGCATAGACGGTGGTGGGTTTATGTCTATACTTCCCAAAGGCACCATGATTCTTGACATGGAGATCGGTAGAGGGTCGTGCACCATTAATTTTTCAAAGGAGTTTATCCAAAACAACACTGGGGCAGTCCCGGACGTGTTGATACTGCAGTCTATTGCACTCACGCTAAATGAGAACATAGAAAGCATTGATCATATTATTATTAAAGTCGACGGGCAGGATTACGGAAACGGAGAACTAATCAAGCCTGATCGAGAGAAGGGGAGCAATTAATGAAGAATACAAAAATAACGGAATTTAGGGTTGAATTTGTTGAAAACCCGTTGGGTATAGACACACAGAGCCCACGCTTCAGTTGGAAACTGGTGTCAGACAAGGTAGCAGTTAAACAGACAGCATACAGGATAGTGGTTACAAGCACAGACGGAACAGAGGTATGGGACACTGGTAAAGTTGAATCAGATGAATCCAACGGAACTGTCTACACAGGAGCTGAACTATCCCCATGCACAGAGTATACCTGCCAACTTGAGGTGTGGGATGAAAACGAATCACCCCTAAATAATAAGGCTACTTCAACTTTTGAAACAGGGTTGATGAACCCCTCAATTGATGCATGGAGCGGAGCCCAGTGGATTGGTCCTACAAAAAATGTCCTCAGTGCTGATGTAAAGCGTATATTTGTTATTGAGGCAAAGCTGCGTATTCCTGAAGGCAGCACCAAGGCCTCTTTAGTATTTGGAGCAAACGACCCAAGGCTTCTGGACCCCACTAAGAATGACTACTTAATATCCGGTGAAAACTATATAGAGTACCAAATAGACATCCAGGCAAACCCAGCTAAGCTTAACATCTTTAGAGTGGGTTATTACCCAACTGACGTTGCAGACGTACCGTTTGCATCCGTCGACATTGTTGACACCGACACCGGTACCTCGGTTATAAATGACTCAAACAAGCATGATTTCCACACCGTTGAAATTGAAGTCACCGGTAACTGCGCATACACAAGAGTGGATGGTAAACTTGTTGATGTTATTTCAGAGGAGCTAAAGTTTAGAATGCCCGGCGCCCCTGCAGATGCACCCCCCATGATCCGTAAAAGCGGCCGCCAGCTTAATCCCGCCGGAAATAACGACGTGCCCACTTACCCCGGCCTCTGTGAAATAGGGTTTGCTGCTCCAGCAGGCAACACTGCACACTTTGAGAGCCTTATAGTAAGAGATTATCGCACACCCAATGCTATTATATTTGAGGAGAGCGCATCAAAACCAAGCGGTATCTTTGACCTTAAAGTGTCGGACGGCTGCATTGTTGTTAATGGAGGGACTTCGGGAGTCCGTGTAACTGCAGACCCCAGTAACACTTCAATCCCCATGCTCAGAAGAAAATTCTCCCTTGAGAAGAACGTGGAATCTGCAAGACTCTATGTCACATCCAGAGGAATATATGAGCTCCATATTAACGCCCAGAAGTATGGAGATAGCTGGTTTAACCCCGGCGCCTCCCAATATGACAAACATATTATGTACCAGACATATGACATCACCGAGAACCTCCGTAAGGGTGAAAATGCTATTGGTTTTTACCTGGCCTCAGGCTGGTGGAGCGACTCCCAGACATTTGCTCTAACAAACTACAACTACTATGGTGACAGGGAATCTCTCCTAGTTAAAATGGTAATTAAATATGAGGACGGCACGGAAAAGATAGTTGTATCAGACCCTGAAGCCTGGAAGCACTGCTCAAGCGGTCCGGTTACATACGCCTCCTTCTTCCATGGTGAGCACTTTGATGCAAGCCGTGCTGACCAGTTTGATGGTTTCAGCTCCGCTGAGTATGACGACTCCGCTTGGACATCCCCAGACGTAATTACACCTGTACCGGTTCCCTTGCCTCAGGGTCAGGGTTTTGGAAGAGCATGGCCATCGCCCAACCACACTACCCCGGATATAATTGCCCAAGTGGGTACCCCCGTAAAAGCTATTAGGACATTACAGGCTCTTAGCATGACAGAGCCAAAGCCTGGAATTTACGTATATGACATGGGACAAAACATGGTAGGAGTGCCCAAAGTATTTCTTAGAGGAACCAGAGGTTCTCAGGCTACCCTTAGGTACGGTGAAGTGCTGTACCCCAACCTTGAGGAGTACGGTGCCCTCGGAGGCATGATCCTCACAGAAAACCTACGGGACGCCACCAACGTAGATAAATATATCTTTAAAGGTGACTCAGCAGGGGAGGAGTATATGCCCCGCTTTACATTCCATGGCTACAGGTTCATTGAGATCTCCGGGGTTTCCCAAGCGCCGGCTCTTGAGGACGTAAAAGGCGTGGTACTCTCATCAATAGTAGATCTTACAGGAAATGTTGAGACATCAGACCCACTTCTCAACAGGTTCTTTGAAAACATCAGGTGGTCTCAGTTTGGAAACTTTGTTAGTATCCCCACAGACTGCCCGCAAAGAAATGAGCGCATGGGCTGGGCCGCTGACGCACAGGTATTTGCCCGCACCGCTACCTACAACGCTGATGTCCGCCTATTCCTCACCCGTTACCTCCAAATGATACGTGACTGCCAAACTGACAACGGACAGTTCCCCAACATAGCGCCTATAGGCGGAGGTTTTGGTGGAATTGCTTGGGAGAGTGCTGGCATAATCATACCCATGGAGCTATTTTACCAATACGGTGACCGCCGCGTACTTGAGGAAAACTATGATTCCATGAAGGCCTATATAGGCTACCTAAAGACCTGCGGATGGCCCGGACTTCTAAACGTTGGTCCGCTAGGCGACTGGCTTGCCACAGACATGTCAACAGATACGCACCTACTGTGGAATGCAATCTTCTATTACGACATAAGGCTCGTAAAGGAGGCAGCTGTCATGCTAGGAAAAACTGCGGATGCAGAGGAGCTCGCCGCACTTCAGAACGATGTAAAGGTTCACTGGAATGAGACATTCGTAGACGCTGAAAGTGGAAAGACCCTGAAAACTGACGGCACCATTAACGACACCCAGACCTCATACGCTCTCCCGCTATCTTTGGATGTGTTTAGCCAGAACAACATAGCCCGCGCCCGTGAGCACCTTGTAAGGAGAACTGAGGAAGTTGGATACACAATAACCACAGGATTCCTTGGAACCGGACCAATAAACCCAGTGCTCAGTGACGCAGGACACTCAGACGTGGCCTACAAACTCATGCGCCAAACAAACTACCCCTCCTGGCTGTACACCGTAACACAGGGCGCCACAACTATATGGGAGCGCTGGAACTCCTACACCGTGGAAAATGGTTTTGGAGGGAATAACGCAATGAACTCCTTCAACCATTACTCCCTAGGTGCGGTGGGGGCATGGCTATACGGCTATGTGCTCGGTATCAAACGCGATGAAAACTTCCCTGGATTCAAACGCTTCAAGCTTGAACCGGCCATAGAGTCCCTTGACTACGCCAAAGGCTTCTTTGACTCACCCTACGGCAGAATTGAGAGTAGCTGGAAAGTAGAAGCCGCCACCATAACTTATGAAGTATCCATCCCTGCAAACACCACCGCATCCATCACACTCCCGGCAGGAGATATCCTGGAGTCAGGCAAAACTCTTGAGATGTGTAATGGAATTGAAATTGTTTTAAAGGATAATAACTCAACAAAGTTGAATGCCTTGAGCGGAAACTATACGTTTACAATAGTATTATAATTTTCTAAAG
>CAZIVK010000116.1:0-5439 GCA_964542515.1 uncultured Oscillospiraceae bacterium
GTAAGTTCCCCATATCCCAGCTAGTCAGGGAGGTCTTTGTCCAAAACTACATGGATATTGAAAAGTATATGCTGGGCATAGTTGCCGCACTGCCGCCGCTAATTCTAGGTTGGGTTGGCATATGGTTTGGTGGAAAGTTATTTAGTGGCACCCCTTCATCAACAGATACATAACAGCCTTTTGGGCGTGTAGCCTATTTTCAGCCTCATCAAAAATTTCATTGGCGTGAGCTTCAAATACGTCGTCAGTAATTTCCTCTCCACGGTGGGCTGGGAGGCAGTGTTGTACCATGCATCCAGGTTTGGCCAGTGCCATTAATTCTGCATCTATGCAGTAACCTTTAAAGGCATCCTTACGCTGCTCCGCCTCTGCTTCCTGTCCCATGGAGGACCAGACATCTGTAAATATTACGTCTGCACCCTTTGCAGCTTCATAGGGTATACTTGTGAGTTGAAATTTACAGTCCTTAACTGTTGAGGCAAAATTCAACACCTCAGCACTAGGTCTGTAGTTTTCTGGGCATGCCACAGACACATCCATACCACTTTTCAAGCACCCAACTATTATTGAGTTTGCCATGTTGTTGCCGTCGCCAATGTAACAGGCCTTGAGCCCTGAAAGGGTACCCTTGTGTTCACGTATTGTCTGCAGGTCAGCCAGTACCTGACACGGGTGGGAAAAGTCCGTCAGTCCGTTTATCACGGGGACTGAAGCATATTCTGCAAGCTCTTCTACATCTTGCTGATCAAATGTTCTGATCATAATACAGTCGCAGTAACGGCTGAGTACACGGGCGGTATCCTTTATTGGTTCGCCGCGGCCAAGTTGGCTATCTGTGTTGGATAAAAAGATACCGTGGCCTCCCAGCTGGTGAATTCCTACCTCAAAAGATACTCTCGTGCGTGTAGAGTTCTTTGCAAATATCATTGCAATTGTTTTTCCTTCAGGAAAATTGTGCTTAATGCCGGCCTTTAGCTCTGCCTTAAGCTTATCCGCTGTGTCCAAAATTAGTACTATGTCCTCCCGTGTCAGGTCTAGTAACTTCAGTAGGTCCTTTCTCAACTTAACTCCTCCAGTACATTCTTCAGTATATTAAGACCACTGTCTATCTCCTCATATGTTATTGTGAGTGGCGGCAGCATCCTGATTGTATCAGTCCCCGCAGTCAACACCAGTAGTCCGTTATCAATGCATTTTATCATAATATCACGAGGTGCTATACCGGTTACAGAAACACCAATCATAAGCCCCATACCCCGTATTCCGCTGACAATGGGGTTTTTCCAGCTGCTTACTGCACTCATAATATATTTACCTTTTTGCGAGACCTCCTGCAGAAATGACTCACTCAACTCCTCCATAACCACAGATGCGGCAGCCGCTGCTATGGGGTTTCCACCAAACGTTGTGGCGTGTGTCCCCGGTGTAAGTGTGGACATGGTTTTTTCACTGCACATAAACCCACCCATAGGTAGGCCTCCCGCAATACCTTTGGCAAAGCTAACAATGTCTGGCATGACTCCGTATAACTGGTAAGCAAAGAGCTCCCCTGTGCGGCCTACGCCTGTTTGAACCTCATCCACAAGCAGAAGTACGTCGTTTTGATTACATAAGTTGCTCACTTCATTTATATATTCCTTATCTAGCGGAAGTACTCCACCCTCCCCCTGTATAAGCTCCACCATAACAGCGCAGACGTCCCCCTTAAGCTCGCTCTTCAGTGCGGCAATGTCACCCGCGGCAACATACCTAAAGCCCTCGGTAAAGGGAAAGAAGAAGTTGTGGAAGGAATCCTGTCCGGTTGCGGCTAGGGTTGTAATTGTGCGTCCGTGAAAGGACTGCTTAAGGGTGATAATTGTGCTGCGTCCCTTACCGTACTTATCAAAGGAGTACTTTCTTGCACACTTTATCATCCCCTCATTGGCCTCTCCACCAGCATTGGCAAAGAAGACATTCTTCATACCGCTGCGTGTTATAAGACTATGAGCTAACTTAGCATATGGTTCCGAGTAGTAGAGGTTTGAGATATGCTGAAGTTTCAGGGCCTGCTGATACACCGCATCCGCCCACTTTTTGTTCCCATATCCAAGGCAGTTTACCCCTATACCACTTGTGAAGTCAATATACTCTTCCCCCTCGGGAGAGTATAGTTTTGCACCAAGACCATGGTCTATAGCCACATCAAAACGGCCGTAGGTCTGCATTACATTTTCCTTATCCAGATGTTTAATACTGTTACTACTCATCATTTCACCCCAATTATTTAACTATCATTGTGCCGGCACCCTCATTGGTGAGAATTTCAATAAGAATTGAGTGGGGAACACGCCCGTCAAGAATGTTTGTCTGCCTGACGCCGCCTGAAATTGCTTCCGCGCAGCACTCAATCTTTGGAATCATACCCCCGGAAATTATACCCTGGTCTATGAGGCCTGGAATTTCGGATAACTTGATGGCGTGTATTAGTGTGCTGTTGTCACTTGGATCCTGCAAAACACCTATGACGTCTGTGAGGAGCATAAGCTTTTCCGCACCAAGAGCTACGGCAAGTTTTGCCGCCGCTGTATCAGCGTTTATGTTGTAGGATGTGTCGTCATCTACCCCAAGGCCAACTGTTGCAACAACGGGTATTCTGGACCCCTCAAGGGCCCTCTCCAACACCGCCGGGTTTATAACCGTCACTTCCCCCACCAGTCCATAGTCCACCCCGCCGCGCTGCATTCTGCGGGCCTCAATAAGTCCACCGTCAAGTCCACAGAGTCCTATGGCGTTTCCGCCTTTTCTAATGATGGTGGCTACCAGGTCCTTGTTCACCTTACCACATAGAACGCTCTGGACAATGTCCATTGTCTCACGGTCTGTGTAGCGCAGGCCGTTTACAAACTTTGACTCCTTACCAACACGCTTAAGCATATCGTTTATTTCAGGCCCACCACCGTGAACAAGAACTACACGTATTCCAACAAGGTGGAGCAGTACAATGTCCTCCATAACAGCATCAAAGAGCTCAGAATTTATCATTGCATTGCCGCCGTATTTTATGACAACAACCTTACCATAATACTTTTGAAGATATGGGAGCGCCTCCACTAAAGTCTGTGCACGCTCCGGATTAGTATATATCATTTTATTACCTCACTCAAGTTCTGTAGTCGCCGTTAATCCTAATATACTCATATGTTATATCACATCCCCAGCAGGTGCATTCAGCGTTACCCTCACCCATTGTGATGTCTATAATGATTTCATGTTCCTTAAGTACGTCTGCAGCAATCTCCTCGTCAAAGTTTATACCACGCCCGGACTTACATACATCGACCGCTCCAGCATCAGACACAAAGGTTATATCCACATTGTTGGGATCAAAGTCCTCCCCCGAGTAGCCCATAGCACAGAGTATTCTACCCCAATTTGCATCATTACCAAAGATTGCGGCCTTGGTAAGTGTTGATGAGATGACAGCCTTTGAGACCGCCTCAGCCTGCAGCACACTCTTTGCGCCATTAACTTTACAAGTAATGAGGTGGGTTGCACCCTCACCGTCTGCCGCCATAGCTCTTGCAAGTTTCACACATAGGTCTGTAAGGGCTGAAACAAAGACACCGTAGTCCTCACCACCGGTTGTTATTTCAGCATTTCCTGCAAGACCGTTAGCCATTACAGTGCACATGTCGTTTGTGGATGTATCCCCATCAACCGATATGCGGTTAAAGCTCACCTTAGTGGCCTCCTGTAGGGCCTCATTTAACATATGTACATCTATGGCGCAGTCAGTTGTGATAAAGCAGAGCATTGTTCCCATATTGGGGTGTATCATACCGCTACCCTTTGCAATACCTCCAAGCTTCACACTCTTACCACCTATTGTAACCTCCACAGCACACTGCTTTAACACTGTGTCGGTTGTCATTATAGCTGAGGCGGCGTCTACACTGCCCTCCGTAGCTAGCAGGGCTACAAGCTTTGGTATACCATCCAGAATAACTGATGTCCTCAACTCCTGGCCAATTACTCCGGTAGAAGCAACTATCACTTCACTTACATCAATTTTTAGAGCGTCTGAAACAGCCTTGCAACATACAATTGCGTTTTTCTCACCGTTAGGTGCGCATGAGTTTGCGTTACCGCTGTTTACCAGTACCGCGCGGGCCACTCCACCAGCAAGATGCCTGCGTGTAACCAGTAGAGGTGATGCCTTAACAACGTTCTTTGTGTAAACTGCAGCAGCTGTGCAGACGCTATCAGACACAATAAGGGCGACGTCCTTTTTGTTCACATTCTTAGTCTTCACGCCGCAGTGAATTCCTGCAGCCTTAAAGCCCTGAGCGACACAAACACCGCCTTCAATATATTTCATAGACCTGCGTCCTCCTCAAATCCCAACATAAGGTTCATGTTCTGTACCGCCGCCCCTGATGCACCCTTGCCCAGGTTATCAAAGTTGGAGGTCACGGTGGTATGGGTGTCACTTCCGCATACCGTTATCTTCAGTTTATTTGTTTCAACACCCCAGTTGCTCTCCAGAAAACCACTACTCATAAAGGGGGCAACCTCCACGAAACCCTGTCCTTGGTAATACTCAGTTAGAATGGCATGGATATCGGTGGCCGCGGGTTTTCCCGGTAGTAGGTCATTGAACAGGGTTACTGTTGTTGCCATGCCGCTGTAGTAATCATCCACAATGGGGCAGAATATAGGTGCACGTTCAAGGCCGGACACAGCAACCATTTCCGGTATATGTTTATGCTGTTGGTTCAGACCATACATTCTTGGTGAGTACATATCCGCTGTCCTGTCCTGGGTGTAGTCCGCTATCATCTTTTTCCCACCGCCGGAAAAGCCGGTGTTTGATATACAGGTCAAAGGATAGTCCTTCGGGATGACTCCCCTAGTAACAAGCGGATATACTATAGCCGTAAAGCCTGTTGCATGGCATCCGGGGTTGGAGATACGTTTAGCGTCCACTATCCTTCTGCGGTGCTCATTAGATAGTTCTGGAAATCCATACACCCAGTTGCAATCAGTTCTATGGGCGGTTGATGCATCTATCACACGGGTTGTATCATTTTCAATGAGCGAAACCGCTTCTATGGCTGAAGCGTCAGGCAGACATAGGAAAACTATATCTGCAGTGTTCAAAAGGCGGCGGCGCTCACCTGTATCTTTACGCTTCGAGTTCTCTATTAACAGCAGATCAATATCTGTCCTTTTACCGAGCCGATCATAAATCTGAAGGCCTGTTGTGCCCTCCTGACCGTCAATGAATATTTTTGGTTTCATGGTAGAAGCCCCCTCCAAACAAAGGAAATAATATTAGACAGTATAGCACCTGTTGAATTATTATGCAATACTTTTTTATAAAAACTATTAATTAACGTATATATTCACATCCAATGTATATCCCTGCACAAAGAGAGCTATGCATTTGCCCTTAATTTT